>JBGOVF010000281.1:0-4067 GCA_041477975.1 Tepidiformaceae bacterium | reverse complement strand
CTTTCGCCCACGCGGGTGCGAGTGGCCGAGGACATCGCGCGTTCGATGACGCGGAAGACTCGGGCGAGTTGGGCGATATCGGGGCTGCTGCGCTCCGCGGCAGCGGAGGGCGTGGGGGCGCGGAGGTCGGCGACCAGGTCGGCGATGGTCTCGTCGGTTTCGTGGCCAACGCCGGAGACGACCGGGACGGGAAAGCCGAAGATGGCGCGGGCGACGCGCTCGTCGTTGAAAGCCCAGAGGTCCTCGATGCTGCCGCCGCCGCGGGCGACGATGGCCATATCGAGTTCTGGTTCGCGGGCGAGCTGCCGGAGGGCGGCGACGATCTGGCCGGCGGCGTAATCGCCCTGGACGAGGGCCGGAGCGAGGACGATGGTGGCGAGGGGCCAGCGGCGGGCGAGGACGTTCTTGATGTCCTGGAGGGCGGCGCCGGAAGGTGATGTGACCAGGCCGATGGTGCGCGGGAAGCGCGGGAGCGCCCGCTTGCGGGCGGGATCGAAGAGGCCCTCCTCGTCGAGGCGCTGCTTCAGTTCCTCGTACTTTGCGGCGAGGATGCCGACGCCTTCGGGACGGACGAAGTTGCAGGCGAACTGAAGCTCGCCCCGTTGGGGGTAAACGGTGATTCGGCCGCGGGCGAGGACGCGGTCGCCATCGGCGAGCTGGAAACCGGGCATATCGGTCCGGAAGAGGACCGAGCGGAGGCTGGAGTTGGCGTCCTTTAGCGAAAAGTAGCGATGGCCCACCTGTGAGCGCGAGTAGTTCGAGACCTCGCCCTGGATCCAGAGGTCGGAGAAGAACTCGTTGCTCTCCAGCACTTCGCGGAGGAAGTTGACGACCGCGGAGACGGTATAGGCGGCGGGGCCGGAGGATTCATGATTCACGATTTGCGGTTCACGATTCGCGACTACTGGACGCGTTCGATGTAGGCGCCGCTGTCGGTGTTGATGCGGATCTTCGTGCCTTCTTCGAGGAAGAGCGGGACGTTGACCACGAGGCCGGTTTCGACCTTCGCGGGCTTGGTGCCGCCGGTGGCGGTGTCGCCCTTGTAGCCGGGGTCGGTCTCGACGATGGTGAGTTCAACCGTCATGGGCAGTTCGACGCCGATGACCTCTTCGCCGAAGAGGACGAGCTCGCAGAGGTCGTTTTCCTTGAGGTACTTGTTTGCATCGCCAACCTTGTCGGCGCCGACGGGGATCTGCTCGAAGTTCTCCGTGTTCATGAAGTGGTAGAACTGGTCGTCGCTGTAGAGGTATTGCATCTCGCGGCGTTCGACGCGGGCGCGAGTGAACTTGGTGCCTGATTGGACGGTGTGCTCAATGGTGCCGCCGGCGCGCACGTCACGCAGCTTGATGCGTACCTGGGCGGAGCCGCGGCCGGTCTTGATGTGGCTGTAATCGAGGATGGAATAGAGCTTGCCATCGAGTTCGATGGTGGCTCCCTTTTTCAGTTCGGCGGTGGAAATCACGGGTCAGGCTCCTGCGGGCGTCAATTTGCGGGCGTGGCTCATCACGCGGGCTCTGCCGTTTTCGAGGACGACGATGTCTTCGATGCGGACACCGCCCCAGCCGGGGAGGTAGATGCCCGGCTCAATGGTAAACACCATTCCCTCTTCGAGGACATCTTCGGAAGTGAGGCCGAGGTGGGGGTCTTCGTGGACATCGAGGCCGACGCCGTGGCCGAGGCCGTGCCCGAAGCGTTCGCCGTAGCCGGCGGCATCGATGACGGACTGGGCCAGGTTGTGCGCCTGGACGCCCGTCATGCCCGGCTCGACGCGTTCGATCGCCGTCTGCTGAGCTTCGAAGACGATCTCGTAGATTTCGCGGAACTTCGCATCCGGCGGGCCGACGGTGACGGTACGGGTGAGGTCGCTGCAGTAGCCGGCGTAGCGGGCGCCGACATCCATGACGATGGGACGGCCAGCGCCGAGCCGTTCGTCACGCGGCCGGGCGTGGGGCATGGCGCTCCAGGGGCCGGCGGCGACGATGCTTTCGAACGAGACATCCTCACCGCCGTGGGCTTTCACGCTGCGTTCGAAGGCGAGGGCGACTTCGCATTCGGTTTGGTCCGGGGAGAAGGCGGCGACGACTTCGTCGCAGGCGGCGTCGGAAATATCGATGGCGTGCTGGAGGAGGGAGAGTTCTTCGGCGTCCTTGATGCGGCGGGCGGTTTCGATGATGGGCGGGGCCGGGACGAAGGAGGGGCGGCCACCCTCCGGGAGTTCGGCGGCGAGTGCTTCGAGGCGGAGGTAGCCGGCGTACGTGAGGTCGGCTTTCGAGAGGCCGAGGGTCTTGCCGGCGAGGGCGGCTTCGGCGACGAGCTTGGGAAACCAGACCTTGCCGCCGTGGAGCGCGGGGAAGACCTGGAAGCCACGCGGGGCCGCCTCGCGCTCGGCCTGTTCGGTGTAACGGAAGTCGGCGGCGAGGAATGCGGTTTCGGGCAGGATGACGACGAGGCCGGCAGAGCCGGTGAAGCCGGTCGTGTAGTAGCGGCTGGCGTAGCCGAGTTTCTCCTCGGAGGGGGAGGAGATGACGAGGCCGTCGAGGCCGGCTTCGGCGATGGCGGTGCGGATGCGCGTGAGGCGGTCGGACATGCGGGAAGACTCCGGAGCGGCGCGTTCAGGCGCTGGCGGCGGGGACCTGGAGGTGATCGAGAAGGAGGTTCGTAGCGGCAGTGTAGCCCGCGCGGCCGAGGCCGGTCACCTGGCCCAGGCAGACCGGTGCGATGAGCGAGATGTGGCGGAAGCCTTCGCGGGCGTGCGTGTTGGAGATGTGGACTTCGACGACGGGAAGGTTGATCGCTTCGATGGCGTCACGCAGGGCGACCGAGGTGTGGGTGTAGGCGCCGGCGTTGATGACCACACCGGCGGCGAGCTTCCGGTTGGCGTGGAGGAAATCGATGAGGGCGCCTTCGTGGTTGCTCTGGAAGGTGATGACGGTGGCGCCGCGGGCGTTTGCGACCGAGGCGACATCGGCCTCGATATCGAGGAGGGTGGTAGTGCCGTAGACCCCGGGCTTGCGCTCGCCGAGGAGGTTGAGATTGGGGCCGTGGACCAGGAGGAGACACGGATTTTGGATTTTGGATTTTGGATTTTGGATTGGCGGCGGCACGCGGCGATCGTACCACCGGGTGGCGTGACTGGATCGACCGGGAGGGCGGCGACGGTAGAATCGGAGGGCATGACCGACGTTGTGAAGCACGTTTTGGCAGGGAAAGTGGCGCTGGTGACGGGCGCTTCGCGGGGGATTGGGGCGCGAGTGGCCACGTTACTGGGCGAGGCGCGGGCGAAGGTGGTGGTGAACTACCGGAGTAAGGGCCCGCGGGCGGAAGAGGTGGCGGGCGACGTGCGAAGGCTCGGGGGCCAGGCGATTGCCGTATGCGCGGACCTGACGAAGCGCGACGAGGTGCGGCAGATGGTGGAGCTGGTGCGGCGGACCTACGCGAAGATCGACGTGCTGGTGCTGAACGCGAGCGGCGGGCTGGAGAAGGGTGCGCCCGCGAACTATGCAATGGCGCTGAACCGGGACGGGCAGGTTTCGATGGTGGAGGAGGCGCTGCCGCTCATGCCCGAAGGCGGGCGCGTGGTGTTTGTGACGAGCCACATGGCGCATTTCCACGGCCAGCAGCCGGGGCTGGACGTGTACGAGCCCGTGGCGGCGAGCAAACGGGCAGGCGAGGATGCGCTGCGGGCGCGCGTGCCCGAGCTGGCGGACCGAGGCGTGAGCATGGTGGTGGTGAGCGGCGACCTGATCGACGGGACGACGACGCCGCGGCTGATGCAGCGCCGGCGGCCGGGGATCATCGAGGCGCGTCGGGAGCAGGCGGGCTGGCTGCCGACGGTGGATGAGTTCGCGCGGGCGATTGTGGAGGCGGCGGGGGATGCGGGGTTGGAGAGCGGCGCGACGGTGTATGTGGGGAGTACCGGGTTCTGAGTCACACGGCGCGTCCCCTCACCCCCGGCCCCTCTCCCGATCCGGGAGAGGGGAGAGTCGCGTTGGTCGTTATCCAGTCGAACGGCCGTCATTGGCCTATCCGGCGGCGCGGCGTTTGCGGCGAGGGCCTTCGAGGGCCTG
>JBGOVF010000431.1:0-3107 GCA_041477975.1 Tepidiformaceae bacterium | reverse complement strand
CTTCGCTGCTCGGCGCCGGCCGAATCGGGGAGCCCACGGCCGAGTGTTCTTCGGGAGCCGCGTCGAAACCGCCAATGGGAGGGCGAGAAGCCCTTTCACAAAGAGGGCCGACGGAAAGCAGACAGGGTGTCGAAGGCCTTGAATTAGCGGCCAATTCCAGCGACTTTGCTTCTCGACCGACACCCAGACTGGGGTCACGACGAGGGCAGCAAAAGCGACTACTCAGATTCAGACTTCGGCGCTTTGGCACGAAAAACGGCCCTGGTTCTTCGGAGCAGAGGGTCGGGGGTTCGAATCCCTCCAGCCGTACCAATCTGCCGCACCAAAGCTGGCGCGGCCGCGAGTTCCGCCGCTGCAACGGCCTCGCCCACCGGCCCCGCGGCTGGTGGGAGCACGGCGGCCCCTGGCAGAGGCCGGTTTCATTGACCGGTGGGGACGCGCCGACTCGTCGCAGGCCCTGTGGGCCGCATCAGCCGACGACCCCTGCTGCCACCAGGTCGGCCAGCTCGGATTCGCCAATCCCAAGCAGCCGCTCGAAGACGTCCGCGTTGTGTTCGCCCATCAAGGGTGCGCGGGCGAGGGGCAGCCGCTCGCCGTCCCACGTGATGGGTTCGTGCTGGAGGAGCATGGACACGCCGGCCGGATGGGCGATCTCCGCCAGGAAGCCCGTGCCGGGAAGGTCGCGGCCGACCAGGTCACCGACATCTTCGACAGGCCAGGCAGAGACGCCCGCGGCCTGGAGGCGTTCGGCGAGGGACCAGGCGTCGTGGGCGCGTGTGCGTTCGGCAATCGCAGCTTCCAGCTCATCCTCGGCGGCTTGTCTCCCTGCGAGCGAACGCAGGTCGCTTCGATTCACCAGGTGTGTGAGCCCGAGGACCTGGCAAAGCGCCAGCCAGGCGGCGTCGTTTTGGGCAACCGCGGCTATCCAGCGGTCGTCTCCCGCGCACGGGAACACGCCGTGAGGAGCGAACTCGGCCGAGCGGTTGCCGCGGCGCCCAGGCTCGATCCCGTTGTTCAGGTACTCGACGACCTCCGTGTCGAGCAGGTGGACGGCGGCTTCGTATTGGGCGAGTTCGATGAACTGGCCTTCGCCGGTGCGATCCCGCTGGAACACCGCGGCAGCGATCTGGAGGGCGGCGAAATACGGTGACGTGAAGTCGGAGTGAAGCGTGCCGAGGCCCACGGGCGCGCGATCCGGAAAGCCGGTGTGGGCGTTGAGCCCGGCCATCGCGATGACGCCGTTGCCAACCGCGCGCCAGGCACTGTGCGGTCCTTCCGAGCCCATGACGGGCATGCTCGCCACGATGATGTCTGGCTTTACGGCGCACAGGCCCGCGTACCCGAGCCCCCAGCGATCCATGCGATCGGGCGTGAAGTTGGAGGTGACGACATCGGCCGTCCGGATCAGGTCCTTCGCCAGTTCAATCCCGCGTGGATCGCCAAGGTTGAGCGTGATGCTCAGCTTATTGGCCTTGCAGTCGTTGAAGACGGCGTTGGTATCGAGCGTTGCAAGGCCCGGCGGCTGGACGCCGACTTCGCGGATTCGGTCGATGCGCGCGCTCGATTCGACCTTGATCACTTCCGCGCCCAGGTCGGCGAGGAGGCGCGTCCCCAGCGGCCCGGCGATCATCCAACAAAAGTCGATCACACGGCAGCCGGCGAGCGGTTGCGGCGTCACGCGAGCACCTCCGCCACCGCCACGACGTCCGCGCGCACAAGGCGATCCACCTCGGCCTCCGTGTACCCCGCCAGAGAGGTGAGGACTTCGCGGGAGTGTTCGCCCAGGGCGGGGGCGCGCCGCGCAACAGACTCGTACGCGGAGGAGACGAAGGGTGGCCGCGTGACGTGGAGGTCGGCGCCGAGTTGCTCGTAGGGCACTGTCTGGAAGAAGTTGCGGGCGCGCAGATGTGGGTCACCAGCAATATCGGCGGCGCCCTGGACGGGGACTACGAGGATGCCCCGCCGCTGGGCCTCGCGGACCAGGTCATCGCGCGGAAGCGTGAGGCAGAGCGCGGCCGTGGCATCGGTGATGGGCTGCTGATTCTGGAAGCGGAACAGCCCGTCGGCCCATTCGCCGGAACGAAACCGCCCGTCACCGAGCGCTTCCACCACCCACTCGACGAAAGCCTCCCAGGCCGGTGGATGCTGGTAGAACGAAACCCAGCGGCCGTCCTTCGCCGGGAACACGGTCTGGCCGCCCACGTTCGCGAGGCCGCGCCGCCCCGGACGGGACCGGTGCCAGTGCCAGTAGTTTTCGTTCGCCGTCTGGATGGTGGTGGTCATCACGGCTTCCTGCATCGAGACCGTGATGCGGCCCCCGGCGGAATCGGGCCGGGCGAGCAGGAGCGACATCGCCCCGAGAGCCGCGGCGAGCGCGACCTGCTTGTAGGCGAGCTTGCCGGCCGGCAGGTTCGGCGGGTCTTCCGGGTAACCGTTGAGGTAGAGCAGGCCTCCGGCCGCAGTCCCGATAAGGTCGGTCACGGCCACCGATGGGCCGTTTCGCGAAAAGACCGCATCGACGACGCCGAGGTTAGGCGCGAGCGCACGAACCCTCGCATCGTCGAAGAACTCTCCGCCCAAAGGTCCGGGCTCCATCGGTGCGATGAGGACGTCGGCGGCGGGCAGAAGCCTGGAGATCAGTTGGTGCGCTTCCGAATGCTCGAGGTCGAGAGCGAGGCTGCGCTTGCCCGCGTTGTAGAGGATGTGGGCGAAGGATCGCTCCACGCCGGGCAGATCCTGGAGGAACGGCGGTCGTGTCCGCACGCCGTCTCCGCGCGAGGATTCGATGCGGATCACGTCGGCTCCGAGGTCCGCAAGCAGCCGCGGGGCAAGGACGAGCGATTCGTCGGCGAGATCGAGGACGGTGACGCCGGCGAGCGGGAATGACATTGAACTCCCCGAGGCTGTCCAGTCTGAGCGCCTCAACCGTCGACGTCTCTGAATCGTCGTGACGACTGTACGGTTTGAAGAGGATATGTCTGCTGCACCGGACGTAGAAGTCGGGTTACGTGCCTACCGGGTGTTGATGCTGCCCGGCCGTGGAGCGCAGAACGGGCGTCTCGGCCACAACATCGGCACTCCCCGGCAGCCTGCCGCGTGACATTTGT
>JBGOVF010000502.1:0-2733 GCA_041477975.1 Tepidiformaceae bacterium | reverse complement strand
GACGTTTAGCGGCCGCCACTTCCAGCTCGACGACGTAACGCTCTACCCCAAACCATTCCGGCAGGTGCCGCTGTTCATCGGCGGGCGCAGCGATGCGGCCCTGGTTCGCGCGGGAAAGTATGGGGACGGTTACACCGGTATCTGGCAATCCATCCCACGCTTCCGCGAAGCCGGCGAGAAGATCGCGGCGGCCGCCGAAGCCGCCGGGCGCTCCGGGCCGTCGGTCGAACTCGGCATGCAGTTCTGGACGAGCGTGAACAACGACTGCGCCGCCGCTCGCGACGTTGTCGCGCGCGGCATGCAGTCCACCTCCAAGCTGGGGGTCGAGAAGTTCGAACGCCACACGCCTTTCGGCAGCGCGCGCGAAGTGGCCGATTACATCGCGCCGTACGTGGAAGCGGGCGCTCGGCACATCAACCTCATCCCCGTCCAATCCAGCCCCGACGAGGTGATGGAGCGTGGCGCCGAGGTCCGTGCGGAGCTGCGGAACCTGTTCGGGGAACGCTAGGCCGCGCTCTGTCGGAACCCGCCGCTGCCACCGGGGACCACCGACGCGGCGTTCATCTGCACGGCCGGCCGCGCGAAGTCGCGCACGGTCTCGCGCAGTTCGTGGGTGGGCACGGGCTTGCTCAGGAACGCGCATACTCCCAGCCGGAAGCAACTGACGACGTGCCGGTCGGGCACCGGCCTCGTCAGCATTGCCACGGGCACACGCTGAAGCCAGTGCTGCTGGCGGAGGGCGCCAAGTAGCTCGATCCCGTTCATGTCGCTAAGTTCGAACTCGGCGAGGATCAGGGACGGGATCAATCTCCGCTCCTCCAGCAAAGAAAGTGCGGCCTGGCCACCGCTGGCGAGCAACACTTCGGCTTGCGGTTGCATCGCCTTCAACTGCTGCACTGTGCTCTGCGCTTCGTCCGCTCGTTCATCCACGATGAGGAATGACCATGCCATAACGATCCACCTGAGCGACCTGCTCTTCGTGAGTATCGGCACACATGCAACCGTTCTTTAACCCGTTCGCTACTGCGTCGCCTGGGCCTCGGCAGGGCGGAATTGCACCAGCGTCACTTCCGGCGTCACGTCCTCGAAGCTCGCGATCACCGGCATCCCGACGCGCACGTCCTCCGCTGAGCATCCCAGGATGTTCGCCGTCATCCGTGCCCCTTCCTCGAGCTCGACGATCGCGATGACCAGCGGCCCATCCTCCGCCCACTGGGGCGCGGTTGGGCGCCGCGCAACCGTGTACGAATACACCGTGCCGCGCCCGGACACCTCCACCCACTCAAGCTCGTCGTCTGGGCCGTATGGCGAGACCGCCCGCGGGTAGAACACGTACTTCCCGGTCTTGGTCGAACGCTGGATGAACAGGCGGTGCCGCCGCGCGCCATCCCAGAAGGGCTGGCTCACGGCCGTGGGCTCAGGCAGCGGCTTGTTGTATGGCGCGAACGAGGCCGGGCCGGCCGTCGGGGAGTCGCTCATCAGTTGTTCCTCCCGAGGATCAGCGAAACCTGCTCGCTCATGATCCCGCCGTTGCCGTTCACGAACGCCAGCTCGCACTTCTTCACCTGGCGCCCCTTCGCGCGGCCCATGATCTGCCGCGCCGCCTCTGTGACATGCGACATCCCGCCTGCGATCCCGGCCTGGCCGAAGCTCAACTGCCCACCGTGCGGGTTCAACGGGAAGTCGCCATCGAACTGGAGGTTGTGCTCATCGACGAACGCCCCACCCCGCCCCTTCTTCGCGAAGCCCGCATCCTCCAGCGAGATCAACACCGTGATGGTGTAGCAGTCGTAGATGCTGGCCAGGTCTATGTCTTTCCGCCGCACGCCGGCCATCTTGAACGCGGTTTCGGCCGCCGCCGTTATCGCGCTCGATGTCAGGTCCGGCGCATAGGTGATGCTCCGGTGCGTCGTGTGTTCGCCAGCCCCGAGGATGTAGGCCGGCGGATGCTTCAGCTTCCTCGCCTTCTTCGCGCTCGTGACGACCACCGCCGCCGCACCCGCAACGGGCATGACGATCTCCAGCATGTGCAGCGGGTCCACTATTACCGGTGAATTGAGCACGTCCTCCACGGAGATGGGCTGCCCGAAGAAGAGCGCGTTCGGGTTGTGACAGGCGTTGTAACGCTGGGCGACGGCGATCTTCGCCAACTGTTCGGGTGTGACGCCGTATTCGTAGATGTAACGGTTGGCGATCATCGCGTAACCGTAGTTCGCGCCGATCGCGCCAAACGGCACTTCGAACTCCGAGTACGGCGTGCGGTCGCTCCGGCGGCCCGCCCAGCCGGTGCTCGCGGAACGCTTCGGGCCCTCGGTCGAGCGCCGTTCGCGCCGCGCTGCCGTGGTACAGACCACGGTTTCGCAGAGGCCCGCCGAAATCGCCGCGGCAGCGCGTAGCACCATCCCGGCGCCCGTCGCCCCACCGTGGTCCACCACCTCGGCGAAGCGCGCGTCGATGCCCATGTACTCCACGAGGGTGGCCGGGGCGAACATCGGCGCCTCCGAGAACCCTTCCGTGATCAGCCCATCGACCTCGCCCATCTCGAGCCCCGCGTCGGCGATCGCCTCGCGCGCGACTTCCACGAGCATGCCCAGCGTCGTCGCGCCCTCCGTGTATCGGGAGGGCTTGAACTCTCCGACTCCCGCGATTGCGGCCTTGCCCCGCAGCGTCATACCAGCCTCCCGCGCGAAGATTCGTAGAGGGTAGCGGGAAACCGGGCGCGCGTCCTTCCGG
>JBGOVF010000015.1:0-14153 GCA_041477975.1 Tepidiformaceae bacterium | reverse complement strand
CGCTCGGGGCATCACGGCCGTTTCCGCGCGGACGGGTGACCGGCGGTTCGAGCGCGGTGAACACGACCATAGCGCTGCGCGGGATGCCCGAGGACTACGACGGCTGGGCGGCCCCGGGCAACCCGGAGTGGGCATGGGACAAGGTGCTGCCGGCCTTCAAGCGTCTGGAGCGCGACCTGGACTACGGCGACCGGCCGCACCACGGCGACGCCGGGCCGATCAGCATCCGCCGGCACGCATGGGACGAGCTGACGAAGGTCCACCAGGCGTGGCTGGAAGCGAGCGACGAACTGGGGTATCCCCGCTGCGAGGATGCGAACGACCCCGACGGCTGGGGCTCGGGGCAGCACCCGATGAACAAGCTGGGGCGGCTGCGCATCTCGACGGCCATTGGCTACCTGGCGCCGGCGCGCGCGCGGGCGAACCTGCGTATCCAGGGGAACACGCTGACCCGGCGCCTGATCGTCGAGCGCGGCCGGGTGGTGGCGGCAGAGGTGGAACGCGACGGGCAGGTTAAGGTCGTCCGCGGGCGGCTATTCGTTCTGAGCAGCGGGTCGCTGCAGTCGCCGGCGGTCCTGATGCGCTCTGGTATCGGGCCAAAGGATGAGCTGACGCGGCACGGGATCGACGTCGCGCGTGAGACGCCGGGCGTTGGGATGAACCTCTGCGACCACCCGGCCCTGGCCGTGGCAGCCACCGTGAAGGACCCAACGATCCTCGATGTGGACCAGCCGATCGTGCAGACGATCCTGCGTTACACAGCGCCTGACAGCGACCAGCGCAACGATGTCCAGATCGAGGCGTTCTCATTCTCGCCGCGGGGCGGACCGCTGAACGCATTCGCGGTCGCGGCCGTACTGGAGCAGGCATACGGCACGGGGCGGCTGACGCTCGCCTCGGCCGACCCTCACGCCGGGCCGATCGTGCAGCAACGGTTCTGCGAAGACGAACGAGACCTGCGCCGCCTCGTGCGCTGCTTCCGCGACGCGATGGCGTTCGTGGACGCCGGGCCCCTGGCGGCACTCGTGGATCGGGTTGTCTTCCCCACGCCCGAGCGCGAGTTGAGCGACGAGAGCATTGCGGTGTTGCTGCGGAAGCTGGCCGCGAGCGGGTTCCACCCCTGCGGCACGGTGAAAATGGGGCCGGCGAGCGACCCGGGCGCCGTGGTGGACCAGTACGGCCGGTTCCACGGCCTGGAGGGGCTGGTCGTCGCGGACGCCTCCATCATGCCGACGGTGCCGCGCGCGAACACGAACCTGACCAGCATCATGATCGGCGAGATGGTGGGAGAGTGGGTGCGCACGAAGCCGGCGATGTACGGGCTGTAGGTAACCGGACAGGAGCGGCGGGCGTTTTTAGTGTTCGTGAGGCTGTACCACTTCAGCGAGGACCCGGGCATCGAGGTGTTCGTGCCGCGCGTGCCACCGCACCGTTCGGGGATCGAGGCCCTGGTCTGGACGGTGCATCCAGACTACGGCTGGACGTACTGCTTCCCGCGCGAGTGTCCGCGGATCCTCGCGTGGCCGTTGCCAGAGACGACGCCCGAGGACCTGCGCGCCTGGTGCGGGGACGGCCCGGCCGGGCGCGTTGCGTGCATTGAGGGTGCGTGGCTCGAGCGAATGCAGACCGTGGCCGTTTACAAGTACGAATTTGAGCCCGACGGTTTCGAGGCGCTGGACGGCGACCCGTGGATGCTGGTTTCGCGACAGGAGCGGCGGGCGGCGGCGATGGAGCCGGTGGGGGATCTTGTGGATGCGCTGGTGACGCAGGGCGTCGAGTTGCGGATCATGCCGTCACTGCTGCCGTTGCGTAACGCGTGGGAGACCACGATGCATGTTTCCGGGATACGGCTGCGGAACGCGGCGGGCTGGCTCGCCGACTAGACGGGAGGGAAACAAACGAGGGGCCTCGGCAGGCCCCTCGGATCGGGTGTTGGAGGCGCCAGTCGGATTCGAACCGGCGGTGGAGCTTTTGCAGAGCTCTGCCTTACCACTTGGCCATGGCGCCCGGAGTGCGGTTAGTGGTGCCCAGGGTGAGACTTGAACTCACACGCCCAAAAGAGCACTGCCCCCTCAAGACAGCGTGTCTGCCATTCCACCACCTGGGCCCGCGCGATCATCGTAAGAACCTGTTGGGCTCTGCGGCAAGCCGCATGAGGGTTGTGAAGCCCGGCAGGAGCGACGAGATGTATCTGGCAGGGGTGGCAGGACTCGAACCCGCGACACTCGGATTTGGAGGCCGATGCTCTACCAGCTGAGCTACACCCCTGCGCGAAAGGAAATGGTAGCAAATCCGCGGGAACGGGGAACCTTCAGGCGGCCTGCGGGTGCGAAGCGAGGCTTCCGCAGGCCGGACACCGGGGTACCCGGGTGACACGCGGGCTGTCGCCGAAGTTGAAGAGCAAGCGGCAGCGATCGCACTCCATCCGGTGGAACATCTTCCCCTCGGTGGCCTTGCGCTCCCAACGGCGGGTGTGGAAGGGGCCGCTGTACTCGGTCATCACATTGCTCCGTAGTGCAAGTAACGGCAGTCCATGACGGAAGTTAATGGCTGCGGCGAACGGCGCGCAGAAAGATTCGGGCCGGGCCGTAGGGTGACCCATTGATATACTCAACCGATGCAAGCACCGATGCGCCATCTGCTCTCGTCGTCGGACCTGGAACCCGGCGAAATCAAGCACGTCCTTGAGGTAGCCGGACGGTTGAAGCGCCGCCCGCAGCGGCTCCTCGAAGGGCGTCAGCTGGCGTTGCTGTTCGAGAAGCCCTCGTTGCGGACGCGGGTGAGCTTCCAGGTGGCGATGCGCCACCTCGGCGGCGAAACCATTTACCTGGCGCCTCAAGAAGTCGGGCTTGGCGAGCGCGAGGCGATCAAGGACGTCTCGCGAGTATTGGGCCGGTACGTGGACATCGTCGCCGTGCGCACGTTCGGGCAGGAGATCGTCGAGGAGTACGCGGAGTATTCAGGCGTGCCGGTTATCAACGCGCTCACGAATGAGGAGCACCCCTGCCAGGCGCTGGCGGACCTCCTGACGCTCCAGGAAAAGCTTGGCGACCTGAAGGGCAAGTCGCTGGCGTTCATTGGCGATGGCAACAACGTCTCGGGGAGCCTGGTGCTGACCGCCGCGTCGCTGGGGATGGACATGCGCATGGCCGCGCCGAAGGGCTACATGCTGCCCGAGCCTCTCATCTCGGAGGCGAGTGCGCGGGCTGAAGCCACCGGCGGGAAGCTGACGCTGGTGGTGGACCCCGCGGAGGCCGTGGCGGGCGCCCAGGCGGTCTACACGGACGTTTGGACATCGATGGGGCAAGAGCGCGAGGCGGAGCGGCGGCGTATAGCGTTTAGTGGCTACCAACTCAACTCCGAGCTCGTTTCGAAGGCGGCCACGGGAGCGCTGATCATGCACGACCTGCCGGCCCACCGCGGCGAAGAGATCACCGAGGACGTCATCGAGAGCCCGAATTCGATCATCTTTGACCAGGCCGAGAACCGCGTCTGGGCCCAGGCAGCGGTCGTGGCGTTCCTTCTCGGTGTTGCGGGTCAGGCCGCCTAGCCGGGACTCGGCGGAGGCAGGCGCTATCATGGCCCTGCGCCCAGCCGGGACTGCTCTCATGCCCGACACACAACACCTTCGCGAAGTCCTGAGCCAATTCAGCTTCTCCAGCGCGATCGACGTGCTGCTCATCGCGGCTGTCATTTTCTGGACGCTGCGGATCCTCAGCGGGACGCGTGCGATTACCCAGTTGCGCGGCGCGCTCGCGCTCATTCTGGCGTTCGTCGTGCTCGGCCGCGTGTTCGATCTGACGGTGATCAACTTCCTGGTGGAGAACTCATTCACCGCCCTGCTTGTAGGCGCCGCGATCGTCTTCGGGCCCGAGATCCGGCGGGCGCTCGATCGGCTCGGGCGGACGGGCATCCAGGGCTGGCTGGACAAGTCACGACACGACGAGGTGATCGATGCCGTTGTCAAAGCGGCCGCCCGGATGTCGGCGGAGCGCCACGGAGGACTGTTCGTGGTCGAGCGTGACACGGGGCTGCAGGACGTGATCGAAACGGGCGTGCCCGTTGACGCGAAGGTCTCGCCCGAACTGCTGACGGGCATCTTCTATCCGAACTCGCCGCTGCACGACATGGCGGTGGTGCTGCGCGACCAGCGCGTGGTGGCCGCTGGCTGCGTGCTGCCGCTGGCGGCGGAGCTTTCGCTGGAGGAACGCAGCCTCGGCACGAGGCATCGAGCCGCGATAGGGATCACGGAGCAGACAGACGCGTTGAGCGTGGTCGTTTCGGAGGAGACCGGGGACATCAGCGTGGCTCTGCACGGGCGGCTGACCCACGTCGCCGACGACCGGCGGTTGCGGGCGGTGTTGGAGTGGGTGCTGGACCCCCCGCCGGCCGCCCGGCTTTTCTCGAATGGCGCCGGCGGTCCACCCGTATGAGACGGATGCCCGAGACAGAGAAGGGCCGTGGCTCCGCGATTATCGCGGTTGCGCGCACCTCGATAGCGAGCCTTTACGAGCACTGGGCGCTGGCGGGCTTCAGCCTGGTCGCAGCCTTCGCCATCTGGTTCGTGATCGAGGACGTGGAGAACCCGCGCGTCCAGGGCGACTTTCCGCCGGCGAACGAGCCGGCATCGATCGCCGTAAATGCGCAGAACACAGGGGACTTCATCGTCAAGGAGATCACCGCGGTCCACGTGACGGTGGAGGCGCGGAAAGGTCAGTTGGAAACGCTCATCGGCGATGACTTCGAGGCTACCGTTGACGCCCAGGGCGTGAAGCCGGGTGAGAGCGTGGAGCTGCCGGTGCGCGTGAAATCGAAGCGCGATGGCGTCCGTGTTGTCCGGGTGAACCCGCCGCGCGTGCAGGTCACGGTTGTCGCCGCCGAGGAGCGCGAATTCCCTGTTACGGTGCGACGGACCTCGCCGCTGACTCCCGGATACCGTGAATCGGACGAGCCCTCCATCGATCCGCCAGCCGTCAAAGTGCGCGGCCTGCCCGAACTGGTCGACAGCGTGAATTCCGTCGATGTGGACGTGAACCTTTCCGGCGTGCGCGATGACCAGACGATCGAAGGCGACCTCGTAGCGCGCACGGCGAGCGGGAACCAGGTGACAGTGACACTGTCGCAATCGCGGGCCAAGATCGGCTTCAAGATCGACCAGGTGTTCGTCCAGCGCTCGGTCGCGGTGCTCGCTCAGGTCACGGGGACGCCGGCGCCGGGGTTCGTGGTCACGAGCATCTCTGTCAACCCGGAGAGCGTGCCGCTCGCCGGCCCCGAGTCGATCATGAAGGACATCCAGTCGCTTACCACCGATCCCGTGGACGTCACGGGAGCGAAGTCCGACGTTGTGATTAACCGCAACATCCAGGCGCCGCAGAACACCACCATCGATCAGCGCACCGCCAGCGTGCGCGTCGAGATAAAGCCGATTGAAGGCGCGTCACTGTTCGTGGTTGATCCGGCGTTCATAAACCGGCCACCTGGCCTCGTGGCGGACTTCGGGCAGTACGTGGTTGAGGTCAAGGTCAACGGCCCCCTGCCAGCGCTGGCGCTTCTGAAGCCCGCGGACATTAAGGTGACCGTGTCGCTGGCCGGCGCCCTGGCCGGCACGGGCTTGTACCAGGTAAACGTTAGTGTGCCCGCGGGCTTCCGTTCCGACGCCGTCCCGCCGATGTCTGTGACCTTGAAGCCCGGGGTAGGGCCATGACGGCTGCCACGTCCGTCCTCCCGCGCGTGGTTATCGTCGGTCGCCCGAACGTCGGCAAGTCGTCGCTCTTCAACAGGGTCATCGGCGAACGGAAATCGATCGTGGAAGACGAGCCAGGAACAACACGCGACCGCGTAGAGGCGGACGTGGAGTGGCTCGAACGCCGCTTCCGCCTGATCGATACGGGCGGGTTCGAAACGGACGCCGAAAACGTCTACGCCGGCCCGATTATGGACCAGATCAGGATCGCGATGGCTGGCGCCGCCCTCGTGCTGTTCTGCATCGATGCCCGGGACGGCCTGACGGCAAGTGACTACGACATGGCGGACGTGGTCCGCCGAGCTGCCCGCCCGACAATCCTCGTGGCGACGAAGGCCGATAACGAACGCCGTGAAGTTGCCGGGATCGCGGAGGCTTCGGCACTCGGGCTTGGCGAGGCTCTGCCCGTGAGCGCGCTCCACGACATGAACGTGGGGATCATGCTGGACGAAGTCGTCCGGCAGCTTCCCGAGGGCGAGCCCATTGTCGAGTCAGACCGCGTACGGGTGGCGATCATCGGCCGGCCGAACGTCGGCAAATCGATGCTCCTGAACGCCATCCTGGGCGAGCAGCGCGTCATCGTCAGCGACGTCGCCGGCACCACGCGGGATGCCGTCGATACGGAGATAGATACGCCGGAAGGCTCGTTCCTGCTTGTTGATACCGCCGGTGTGCGGCGTCCCGGGAAGCTCGGCAAGGGAGTGGAGCTGCATTCGGTGATGCGCACGACATCGGCCGTCGAGCGGTGCGATGTGGCGATGCTCGTCATTGACGGAACGGCCGGGGTGACATCCCAGGACACGCACATCGCCGGAATTGCCATCGAGCAGTACAAGGGCCTGATTATCGCGGTGAACAAGACAGACCTCTGGGAGGACGCCGCCGAGCGGCGAATATGGGCCGAGCGCCAGATGCGGAGTCGCATGCAGTTCGCTCCGTGGGCCATGGTCACCTACATCTCGGCGAAGGAGGGCGAGGGCCTGACGGAGCTTCTGAAGCTCGCAGTCACCGCGCGCGAAGCGCGGCGCAGGCGCGTGCCCACGGCTGAACTGAATAGCTTGCTGGCGAAGGCGATCCGCGACCACGTGCCGCCGCTGGTCCGAAACAGACGGTTCAAGCTGTTCTATGCAACCCAGGGGAGCATCGACCCGCCGGCGTTCATCCTCTTCGTGAACGATCCGGCCCTGGTGCACTTCAGCTACAAGCGCTACCTGGAGCGGGCCGTGCGCGAGGCGTTCGATTACGAAGGTACGGCCATCAAACTGGTGTTCCGGGCGCGGAGCGAGGATGATTCGCGCTCGTGATCGACTACGGCGTGACGATCGTGTTGGGCTACATGCTGGGCTCGATCCCCGTTGGCCTGGTTGTCGGGTATCTCTGGCTGCACCGCGATATCCGCGAGTCGGGTAGCGGCAAGACGGGGACGACGAACGTGTTGAGGACGGCCGGCAAACTCCCGGCGGCGCTGGTACTCATCGGCGATGTCGCGAAGGGCGCTGCACCGGCATTGGTCGGCCGCTTCGTCTTCGATAACGACGGCGCCGCCGCGGCCGGCGCCGGCGTAGCGGTGGTTGGGCACATCTGGCCGGTGTTCGCGGGCTTTCGTGGGGGGCGGGGAGTGGCGAGCGCTTTCGGGGGAGTGCTGGGCCTTACGCCGCTCATCGCGCTCGCGTTCCCGGTGATCGCGGCTGCGCTGGTGGTGCCTACGCGTTACGTCTCGGTCATGTCGGTGGTGGGTACGCCGATCGCCGCAGGAATCGTGGTTGCCTGCGCCGTGGCTGGCTGGGAGCCTGCCGCGTTTGCCTGGTACACGCTGTTCGTGACGGTGCTCGTGGAGTACAAGCACATCCCGAACATTCGGCGGCTGCTTGCCGGCACCGAACCTCGCATCGGGCAGGGCGGGAGCCGGCCCGCGACGGGCTGACGTGGGCAGCTACGCCGTTATCGGCGCGACGTCGTGGGGCGTAACGCTCGCGTGGCTACTGGAGCGCAACGGCCACGCGGTGACGGTGCTCGTGCGGAGCGAAGACGAAGCCGGCGAGGTACGGATGCGCCGCGGCATCGCCCGCCTTCCTGAGGTGCAACTGGGCTCGGCTGTGATTATCGTGCCACCGGGGCAACCAGTGGCGGACTGCGACGGAGTGGTGATGGCCGTGCCGTTGCAGGCGCTTCGGAAGACGCTTGGGGTGTGGACGTCCCTGACGCAACTGCCGGCCCTCTCAGCCGCCAAGGGAATCGAGCGTAGGACTGCGCTCCGGGCGAGTGAAGTGATTGCGACGGCCGGGTGGCCGCCTCGCTCCATATCCGTGCTGTCGGGGCCGAACCTTGCGCACGAAATCGTGCGGGGGATGCCGGCAGCGGCTGTGGTCGCTGCGAGCGACGCGGCGCAGGCCGGCGCCTGGCAGGCGGCCCTCTCGGGTGGTGCGTTTCGCTGTTACACGTCCACAGACGTGCTGGGGGTGGAACTCGCCGGCGCCCTGAAGAATGTCATTGCGATTGCCGCCGGGGCTGCCTGGGGCCTCGATTTTGGCGCTAACGCCGTGGCGGCGATCCTGACGCGCGGCCTTGCGGAGATATCGCGGCTCGGCCTCGCGCTCGGTGCCGATGGAGGGACGTTCGACGGCCTCGCTGGCGTGGGCGACCTCGCCGCGACGTGCTTCTCGCCGCAGAGCCGGAACCGGCGCCTCGGCGAACTCCTGGCCCATGGCAAGACGCCCGCCGAGGCCACCGCGGAAATTGGCGAAGTGGTGGAGGGCGCGTCCACCGCCGCTGTCGCGTTGACGCTGGCTGCGCGAGGGGGCGTCGAGTTGCCGATTGCCGCGGCCGTCGCGGCGGTGATCGAAGGTCGTTGGACCGTGGCTGAGGCCATGCGCGAGCTGCTCCTGCGGCCCCTCAAGGCCGAGTCCGGAAGGCACGGCGGCTGATGCTAAACTTGATCCATGCCCACGGTTCAACCACGCGCCCTTGAGGCGCTCATCGAGCAGTTCGAAGCCGGACACCAGCCCGGCGACCGTGAGATAAGCCTGCTTTCGGACCTGAGCCGATCTGACGCCGCTATCGTCCGTGCCGCCTGGCCTCGCCTTCCAGTGGAGAGCCGCGAGCACCTGCTCGAACGTGCGGCGGACCTCTTCGAGGAGAGCGTCGAACTCGACTTCGTGGAGCTTGGGCGGATTGCGCTCGACGACGTAGAGCCGAGCGTTCGCCTCCGTGCCATCGACGCCGTGGCCGAAAGCACGAAACGTGGTGTGGCCGAGAAGCTGCGCGATATCGCCGCAGGCGACGCGGCGGGCGAAGTGCGGACGCTTGCGAGTACCGCACTGGCGTCATTCGTCGTCATGCACGAACTTGGCCGGCTCGACCGCCAACTGGGTGAGGCGATCGTCGCGACACTGCGCGCAGCCGCTGAGGACCGCGAGGCTGAGCCCGAGCTTCGCGCCGCTGCAATCGAGTCCCTCGGGCCGCTCTCCGCCGGGTGGATGCCAGAGATTATCGCCGCGGCTTACGAAAGCGATGAGCCGGTTATCCGGCTGGCGGCGCTACGGGCGATGGGTGACAGCGCTGATGAGCGCTGGGTTGATTACGTGTCTGACCAGTTCTCTTCTGACGACCCGGAGTTCCGGTTCGAGGCGGCGGTTGCCGCCGGGAGCATCGGCTCGGAGGAAGCTGTCGAGCAGCTTGGAACGTTGCTGACCGACGACAGCCCGGAGGTTGTATTGGCGACGATAGAGGCGCTTGGCGCGATTGGTGGCCAGGAAGCTGTGGACCTGCTGCAAGCGTTTGCCGAAGATGCCCCGGTAGGGTTGGAGGAAGCGGTGAAGCTCGCCCTGGAAAATGCCGTCGAGAATAGCAGCGGCCGTCTCGAAGTCGACCAGGACGCCGACGAGGACTACGAGGAGTGAATCGCAGCCGCCTGCCGATCGAGGACGCGGTTTCCGCCGGTGGCGTCGTGTGGCGTTCGTCTCCTCGTGGAGAGTTCGAAGTGGTGGTGTGCGGGCGGCGATCGGACCGGCTCTGGTGCCTGCCGAAGGGTACGCCGGATGCAGGCGAGAGCATCGAAGACACAGCGGTCCGCGAAGTGCAGGAAGAGACCGGCCTGCTTGTGCGGCGAGGCGACCCGCTCGGGGCGATTGAGTACTGGTTCACCGCCAACGGGGTACGCTACCACAAGCACGTCCACCACTGGCTGATGGAGCCCATCGGCGGGGACATTGCCTCGCACGATCACGAGTTCGATGAAGTGCGGTGGATCCCGATTGCGGATGCGCCAACGATGCTCAGTTACGAAGGTGAACGGAAGGTGGTCGCCGAGGCGGCCCGGATGCTCGGGGCGGCGCCGTGACGTTGGAGGTCCGAGGCGACCCGCACGCTCACCTTGTCGTGGCTTCTGGGGCCGGTGTCCGGATTCGGCGGAAGATCCATGAGGATGCCCGCGCCGAGTTCAACTGGCGGGCGAACGAGGAGAACACTCGCTATGACGGATCGGCGCCGTTCGGGGAAGGGTTCGACCGGTTCCTGAGGCAGTTCGAATATGACGTCCGCTTCAGCGCGCCGCAGAAGGGCGTGTTCTCGCTGGAGGCGGACGATGGAGAACACATCGGCAACATCATGTGGTACCGGGCCGACGCGGGCGACGGCACCGCTGAGTTCGGGATCAGTATCGGACACGAGGCGTACCGTGACCGCGGCCTGGGGAAACAGGCAACCATCGCGTTTTTGAGGTACATCTGGGAATCGACCGGGTTCCGCGTAATCTACCTGCACACCCTGGAGTGGAACGAACGCGCGCGCGCGTGTTTTCGTGCGGCGGGGTTCGACGACGTGGCCCGCGTCCTCAGGGATGGGCAGGCGTTCATCCGGATGGAGGTGCGGCGCGAATGGTGGCTGCTCTGGGACGCGGAAGGGCGGTTCAGGGGCGGTTCAGCCTCCGGTGAGCTGCCCGGCGGCGGGGCACCGGCGAGTGAGTGAGTTCCCTCATGGCAACCGCAGAGACTGGTTTCGTCCCCGGGCGTGAACGTGCCGTACACCGTTCTGTTCACCCGGCTGTCACCGGATGCGTGGCGCGTGGAAACCTGCTTGATCTGGATAGCCGTAGCAATGCGCCGACATTTCTTGTAGAGCCAGTGAATCCGCTGCCCGGTGGGCGGCGCGCCGCGGGAAGGTGTTATGGAGCAGGCATATCCGCACATTGCGGGGAATCTGGCGATGGCCCCTGAGTACCAGGACGAGCAGCGGCCGGCGCCCACGCGGCCGGCGCCCTCACACCTGCGCGCCCTCCCGTCTCTTCCCGCAGCTCCCGATCACCTGAACGAACTCGGCCTGCCCGACCGCTTCATCGAAGACCTGACGCTAAAGATGCTCTATCGAATCTCCATGCCGTCCCCGATGGGTGTGGCCAACGCGCTTCGCGTGACGCCGGGCATCGCCCGGGAGGCGCTGGACGAGCTGCGACGCCAGCGGCTCGTGGAGACGACGGCCGCCTCGGGGCGACTGGAGACGGAATGGCAGTACCGCCTCACCGAACACGGCATGCACGAAGCTGAGAACGCCTTCGAACGCAGCAAGTACGTCGGTCCCGTGCCCGTTCCCGTGCAGGACTACTTCCGTATCCTGGAAAAGGACACTGAAGTTGGCGCCCCCGACCCGGTCCGCCTGGCGCGAGCGCTTCAGCAGTTGGTGCTGGCGCGTGACGTGGTGGCGAAGGTGTGCCTGGCGCTCACCTCGGGCCGCCCGGCGATGCTCTGGGGCGCGCCCGGCAACGGCAAGACCACCATTCTCGAACTCTGCAGCGAGGCCATCCAGGGCGTGACGCTGCTGCCTGTCGCCGTTTACGTGAGCGGCCACATCATTCGGCTGTACGACGACCTCGTGCACCAGCCTGTGGAAGGCGACGACGTGGCAGACGCCTCGCCGGCGGTGGACCGGCGGTGGCTGCGCATCCGCCGGCCGTTCGTCTTTGTGGGTGGCGAACTGCGGCACGAAGACCTCGACCTGGCCTACGACCCGGCGCTCGGGTATCACCAGGCGCCGCCGCACGTGAAGGCGCACGGCGGTTTGCTCGCGATCGACGACTTTGGCCGGCAGCAGGTCTCGCCACACGCGCTCCTCAACCGCTGGATCGCGGCCCTCGAGCGCGGCGAAGACACGATGGCGCTGGTGACGGGTGAACGAATTACATTCCCGTTCCGGTCGACGATCTGCTTCAGCACGAACCTCGAACCGAAGACGATGCTGGAAGAGGCGCACCTGCGGCGCATTCCCTACAAGATCCGCATCCCCGAGCCGACACCGGCGCAGATGGCGGAGATATTCAAGCGCTTCGCTGACGCGATGGGCGTGGAGACGACTCAGCCGGGCATCGAGACTGCTGTCGAAATGGTGCGCCGGGCGAGTCTCGGGAACTTCCGCAGTTGTCACCCGCGCGACGTGCTCCAGCTCATCATCGAGGAATCCCGGTTCGTGAAGCGGCCTGCGATCCTGGAGCCCGGCGCCACCCGGCGGGCCTGCGAGGTCTACTTCGCGGTCGATCCCGGGCCGGTGAACCCGCCCGCCGCCGCCGCTGGCTAGAGCCGGCTCTCCGCTGCTTCAGCGATGAACGCGGCCAACTGGCGGGCCCCGTGGATGAGCGAGAGACCGGGCTGAAGAATATCCGGCGCTTTGATCTCGTGGATTCGGTTGTGACGCACGGCTGCGACCCCCTCCCAGCCGGGGCGCTGGGCGATACGAGCCAGGTTGGCCTTCTTCCCACACCAGCTGGCGACGATGAGTTCCGGATCGCGCGCTATCACGTCTTCCGGAGCCACCACGCGCTCGGTTGCCACGGCGCCGCTGCGCAGTTCGGGAAAGATGTCTGCGCCACCACACAATTCAATCAGTTCAGAAACCCACGCGATGCCGGAGATCAGCGGCTCATCCCACTCCTCGAAGAAGACGCGCGGGTGCTGATCGTGGTTCGAAACGGCACGCAGGCCGCTCAGCCGGCTTCGGAGACCGCCGACGATCTGCTGGCCCGCTGCCGCCTCCCCGAGCGCATTCGCCACAAGTGACATTGCCGCGAACGTTTCGTCGAGCGTGCGCTGGTTGGTGATCAGGACGTTCGCTCCGCGGCGGATCAGTTCCGCAGCAATGCCCGCCTGGAGATCGGAGAAGCCCACAACGATGTCCGGTTTCAGGGCCAGGATGCGCTCGACATGCGCTGTCTGGAAGGCCGAAACGCGCGGCTTCTTGCGCGCTTCGGGCGGCCGTACCGCGTAGCCGGTCACGCCAACGATGCGGTCGGCGCAGCCGAGTGCGAAGGCCAGTTCAGTGGTTTCGGCCGTCAGGCACACGATTCGCTGGGGCTTCATGGCACCCGCCCCTTCGCGCGATCAGGCTTCGCTGACTTCGAACGAGTATGTCTCGATGACGGGGTTGGCGAGCAGACGTGAACACATCTGTTCGACCTGCTTCTCGGCCTTCTTGGTGGTGGACGCCGTCAACGTAATCTGGAAGAAGCGGCCCGAGCGGACGCCCTGCACTTCGCCGAAGCCCAGCGACGAGAGCGCCCCACCGATGGTGATGCCCTCGGGATCGTTGACCGTGGGCTTCAGGGCGACGAAGACCTTCGCGAGATAGTTCTTTTCCTTGCTCAACTCGGGAACTCCTGGCCAGTCAGTGTCTCGTAGACGGCGATGTAGCGCGCGGTGGTCGCTTTCACGACGTCAGGGGGGATTGCCGGGGGTGGGTCGCCGTCTTTCCAGCCGCTGCCCGACATCCAGTCGCGCACGGGCTGCTTGTCGAAGCTGGGCTGGGGGCCGCCGGGCCGGTAGCCGTCAAGCGGCCAGAAGCGGCTGCTGTCCGGCGTGAGCGCCTCGTCGATGAGAATGACCTCTTCGTTCCAGAGCCCGAATTCGAGCTTGGTGTCGGCGATGATGATCCCGCGTTCGAGGGCGACGGTGTGCGCGTAGTTGTAGACTGCGAGCGTGCGGAGCTTCACAGCGTTCGCGTTGTCGGCGCCGATGAGCTGTTCGAGCTGTTCGTAGGAAATGTTCTCGTCGTGGCCGATTTCCGCCTTGGTGGACGGCGTGAAGATCGCTTCGGGAAGACGTTCCGACTCCCGGAGGCCCGCCGGCAGCGGAATGCCGCAGACGGCTCCGGTGCGCTGGTAATCCTTCCAGCCCGAGCCTGAAAGGTAGCCGCGGGCGATGTTCTCGGAATCGAGTCGCTTCGCCTTGCGCACGAGCATGGAGCGCCCGTAATACTCCGGGCCGACTGGGAACGGGAGCCGGCTCGCCGTTTCCGCTGTGATCAGCGCGAGGAAGTGGTTCGGCACGACTTCTTTGATGCGGGCGAACCACCAGGCCGAGAGGCGCGTGAGCACCTCGCCTTTGCGCGGAATGCCGGTGGGCAACACCACATCGAATGCCGAGATGCG
>JBGOVF010000218.1:0-4951 GCA_041477975.1 Tepidiformaceae bacterium | reverse complement strand
TTACGGCCGCGCCGACCGCAACGTGGCCGCTCAGACGAACGACAAAACGTCGCTGGTTTCGCTCTACCGGCGGGCGATACGTGTGCGAAAGGCCGAACCAGCTTTGTTGCGCGGCGCCTACCGGGAGCTGCGCGCGCCCGAGGGCGTGTTCGCCTTTGTGCGCTCCGCGCCCGGAGCCCGCGACGTTTACGCGGTCATTAACACATCGACGGAGGCCGTCAGCGTTGGACTCCCGGTGGGCGGCGACGTACTCGTTGCGACGCATGACTCAGGCCCAGCACGCCTCTCAGCGGATGAGGTGATGCTCCCCCCGCTCGGGGCTGCGCTCATCGGCGCCAACCGGCGTTGACCGGCGCTCTGGTATCCTCGCGAGCATGACGGAACGCCGCCGCGTACGGGTAGATGGTCGCCGCAAGCCGGATCCTGTGCCGGATTCGCTGCCCACGCTCGCCTCGGAAACAGCCGAGTGCGATTGCCCGCGCCTGGACCACGCCGATTGGGATCGAATCGAGAGCGACTGGACGGACATAACGTTCGTGAAAACAGGCGCCGGTGCGTTCCTTGGAGTGCCCGTGGGCTTCGCGGGCGCCCGTTCGGCGCTCGTGAAGAAGGCCAGGGAGGTCGGCGCGACGGTCCCCGATGACCCGATGATGCTGCTCGGCGAAGGCAAGTTCCGCCGCCCGTTCATGCTCGAAGTGGAGGGCGCCCCGCCGGGGGCAAAAGGCATCGTGCGGCCGCGCGGCGTCGCCTACACGCGCATCGTCGCCGCACCGTGGGGCAAGATGCGGTCGGTGGTCGACGAAGCGGCCGACGAGGCGAAGGAGAAGTACGGCCGCCCACCTGACGACCTCTGGGTCTGGTATCTCACCTGCAAAGTCTGTTCCGTGGCGCGCGAGTTCGAGACCCTCATCGCCGCCCACTACGCGACCGCCCCGTGAGCAACGTCGATCAGCTCCATTTCTACCTCTGGTTGTTGCTCGCGGCAGGCCTGGGGGCGACGGTGGGACTGGAACGGGAGTACCGCGGGCACGAGGCCGGCATGCGAACGACTGCGCTGGTGTGTTCTGGTGCGGCGCTCTTCGGGCTCATCAGCCGCGACCTGGGCGATACGCGGATTGCCGCGGCCGTGGTGCAGGGCATCGGGTTTCTCGGCGCCGGAGTCGTGTTCCAGCGTGGACACCTGGTGCATGGGATCACAACCGCCGCGACCATCTGGGTGATGGCGGCAGTTGGGCTGCTCGTCGCATCTCACCTGTGGCTGACGGCAGTGCTGACGACGGCAACCGTGCTCGTGATGCTCGAACTCGCGCCCGTTTCGGACGCGGTGTTGCGTCGCGGCCGCTCCGCGCGGGCCGCTGAACCGCGCCGGACGCAGCCAGAGGAGGCACCCCCACCGTGACGTACGGAAATCGGCTCGGGTACTATTGGTAGCACCCGTGCCTTCAAGGCACGCTCTCCGAGGGGTCGCGACACCGATGATTGCGAGTTCTACGCCGGCCGATGGTTTAGCGGCTTCCGCGCGAGCTATGTCGGCGCGGCCCTTCACGGGTTACCTTCTCGCCCTTCCCCGGCCCCGCGGCGCGTAGCCGGCGGGGCGCTCTCCTCCCCGGATCCGGGCCCCCTTTCCGCTCTGCGGCCCCAACCCGACACTTGAATCGAGGTATCCGATCGTGGCCGATCGCTATGAACCGCACCTGATTGAACCGAAGTGGCAAGCCCGCTGGGAGGCTGACGGGCTCTACCGTGCCGTGGACGATGACCCGCGCCCGAAGTGGTACGAACTCGCAATGTTCCCCTACCCTTCCGGGGACCTCCATACCGGGCACTGGTATCACTATTCCGGAGCTGACACGCACGCCCGCTACATGCGCATGAGCGGCTACAACGTGCTCTATCCGATGGGATTCGATGCCTTCGGGCTGCCGGCCGAAAACGCGGCGATCAAGCGCGGTGTCGATCCCGCCGACTGGACGCGTTCGAACATCGTGAATTTCCGCCGCCAGTTCAAAATGATGGGCGCCAGCTTCGACTGGGAGCGGGAGGTTGTCACTTCTGAACCGGAGTACTACAAGTGGTCGCAGTGGTGGTTCCTGCAGCTCTATCACCGGGGTCTGGCGTACCGTGCCGCCGCCGCTGCCAACTGGTGCCCCGGCTGTCAGACCGTGCTGGCCAACGAACAGGTGGTCAGCGGGCGCTGCGAGCGCTCTGACGACATCGTGGCGCGGCGCTTCCTGACCCAGTGGTTCTTCCGGATTACAACCTACGCGGACGAGCTGCTGAAGTTCGAGGGCATCGAGTGGCCCGAACGCATTCACGCGATGCAGACGAACTGGATCGGCCGCTCCGAAGGTGCATTGCTGCACTTCAAAGTGGATGTGGCGGGCGTCGATGATTCGCTCGACGTCTTCACCACGCGGCCCGACACCGTCTACGGGGCGACGTTCATGGTGCTGGCGCCAGAGCACCAGCTCGTCGATCGAATCGCGACGCCGGAACAGCGCGGAGCGGTCGACGCGTACCGCCAGGCGACGAGCCGACAGACCGAGATCGAGCGCCAGTCGACGGAGAAGGAGAAGTCCGGCGTCTTCACCGGGGCGTACGCCATGAATACGTTCAGTGGCGCCCGCATCCCGATATGGATCGCCGATTACGTGCTGGTCACGTATGGGACGGGGGCGGTGATGGCCGTGCCTGCGCACGACCAGCGCGACTTCGAATTCGCGACGAAGTACGGCCTGGAGGTCATTCCGGTCTATAGCCACGCCGATGTCGACCTCTCGCGGCCGTTGGAGCGGGCCTTCGTCCACGGCGACGCGATGATCAACTCTGGGCCGTTCGATGGGACGCCCGAGCGCGACGCCATCGGCCGCGTTGTTCGCCATGCCGAGGAGCACGGTTTCGGGGAAGGCAGCGTTAATTACCGGATGCGCGACTGGCTCATTTCGCGGCAGCGGTATTGGGGCGCGCCCATCCCAATTATCCACTGCGAAACCCACGGGATCGTGCCCGTGCCCGAGGCCGACCTGCCCGTGGTGCTGCCTGACCACCCGAAGTTCGAAGCCACCGGCCAATCGCCGCTCACGCAGCTCCCCGAGTGGGTCAACGTGCAGTGCCCTGTAGATGGCGGTCCGGCGCGGCGCGAGACCGACACGCTCGACACGTTCATGTGCTCGAGTTGGTACCAGATGCGCTTCGTCGACCCTCAGAATCCCGAACGCGCGTTTTCCAAGGAGCTGGGCGCCAAGTGGCTGCCTGTCGACCAATACACGGGCGGCGCCGACCACGCCGTGATGCACCTGCTCTACACGCGCTTCTTCTGGAAGGCGGCTCGCGACATGGGCTACGTCGAGGGTGACGAACCGATGTTGCGTTTGTTCAACCAGGGCACGCTGTTGGGCCCGGACGGCCAGAAGATGTCGAAGAGCCGCGGCAACGTTGTCGCCCCCGATGACCAGGTCGCCCAGCACGGCGCCGATGCCTTCCGCTGCCAGTTGATGTTCGTGGGGCCGTGGGACCAGGGCGGGCCATACAACCCCACAGGCATGGCGGGGATCATCCGCTGGCTGCACAGGCTGTGGTCGCTGGCGCTGGATCCGGTCGAAACCGTCGCAAACGGCGACGCAGCCGCCACGCGCAGCCTTCGCCGCGCCACGCACAAGACCATTGCGGCGGCGACAGAAGAAATAGAGCACTTCCGCTTCAATACGCTGATCGCCCGCTTGATGGAGCACAGCACGGCGATGCAGAAGGCGCGCGATGCGGGCCGTGTCGACGCCGCGGCCTGGGATGAAGCCATCAGCACCGCACTGCTTCTGACGGCGCCGCTTGCACCGCACATCGTCGAGGAGTTGTGGGAGCGCAAGGGACGGCCGTACAGCGTGCATGCGCAGCGCTGGCCGCATGCGGACCCCGAGCTGCTGAAGGAAGACGAAGTCGAGATCGCGGTCCAGGTGAATGGGCGCGTGCGCGACCGCCTGCTGCTCCCGGCGACGGCCGATGAGGCCACGGCGAAGGCCGCGGCGTTTGCCTCGCCACGTCTGAAGGAGTGGCTGGGTAGCAGCGAACCGCGGAGGGTGATCTACGTTCCCGGGAAGCTGCTGAACATAGTACTTTGACGCCGTCTTTTCGCAGGTAAAGTTAGGCCGAGAAGTTACGGAATTCTGCGTTTTCGCCGGTGGACGGTGGGTGGACGCGCATCTATGGTGCGAGAGGCGCCGCTCCCAGGCGCTCGCTCCCCGCAGCTTGAAGGAGAGGGCTCATGCAGCTGAAGAAATCACCGCGCGAAGGTCGCTACAACGAAGCCAACGGCCGCTACCAGGACGACCTGTACGGCGAAGGCATCGAACCCCCGGCCCTCGCGCCGCTCGCGGAAGCCGTGGAACTGCGTCCTCGTGCTACGTCGCCGGTTCCAGACGCGGAGACAGCCGCTCCGAGCCGGGCTCAAGCCACTCCGGCAGCGCAAGCCCAGCCCCAGCCACAGCGGCGGGAGGAGAGTCTCGTCGACGTGCATTCATCGTTCGATGGACGCTACGAGACGGACAAGGACCTCCGCGTGGAGGGGACCATCAGCGGCGAGATCATTTGCGGCGGAATGTTCACGGTCGAACGCGAAGCATCCGCCCGGGCCCGCATCCAGACGCGCGAAGCGGAGATCCGCGGCCGCCTTGAAGGCGACATCGTCTGCTCCGGCAGGCTCCTGCTCGCCGCCACGGCGGTCGTCACTGGCACAATGAAGGCGGGCGCCCTGGTCGTCGAGGAAGGCGCGACGGTCTCGGGCAGCGTCGATACCTCCAGCGCAATCGCCGAGCCATCCGCCCGCGTAGCTCCGGCGACCATCAGCCGCGGCGCGTCGCCCTCGGCGGCCGACATCGTCACCCGCGAAGCGGTGCGCAGCGCCCGCCGAGAGGTTCCGAGCTTCGCGCTCGTTTCGTCCGACGAACGGAACGGCCTG
>JBGOVF010000330.1:0-3708 GCA_041477975.1 Tepidiformaceae bacterium | reverse complement strand
TCGTGGGCGAGCACGGGCATCAGCAGCTCAAGGCGCTCTCCTTCCGCGAACGGGTTGACGGAGATGGTGCGGGTGCGGGCCGAATCGAAGGTCACGCGGGCGAGCAGTTGCGGGGCATCCGGCGGGAGCTGGAAGAGGATCGCCGCGGCGGGGCGGCCGGTGCAGTTCTGGTTCGTGAGGTAGTAGTCGATAGCGGGCTCGGCGAAGGTGCCGGTGAGCGCAGCGAGGGCGGCGCGCAGCTTGGGCGAAGGCACGATGTTCGGGGCAATAGCGTCGTAGCGGGCGAGCGCGGCGGCGGTGACGTCGTCGCCGGAACCTCGAGCCTTCAGGTGCGTGGCGAGGGCCGCGCGCATGGCCGTGGGGTCGCGGTCCTCCGGTTTCACGGGTGCGATCGCCTCACCCCCAACGATCGCGGGGTCGGTCACATGGAGCGTGAGGGAGGCGAGGTAGACGTAGGGCTCGGGCAGATCGCTCGAAACCTTCGCGGTGAGCTGGCCGGAGGAATCGGCGTTGAACGCGCGGCGGTCGATCTTCAGCGTGGAGCCATCGGCGATGAGCGCGTTGACTGTGAGCGTGATCGTCCGGGAGTTAGCGCCAATTTCGGCTTTGGAAACGAGCACGCGCGTGGTGTTGCCGCGAATGTTCGGGACTTCGAGTTCGAAGTAGGAGGCGAAGGGCACCTTGCCCTGGGCGGGCTTGAAGCTGCGATCGAGCTTGATGGTCACGGTGCTGCTGAGCTTCGCAACGCCATCGACGACATCGCGCTGGGCGGTGGCTTCGGCGATCTGCGGGATCGGGCCGGAGGATTCACGTCCGGTGGAGCAGGCGGCGGCGAAGAGTGCGGCCAGGGCGATGACAGCCGCGGCGGCTGCGCGCACGGGAGTCCCCTTTCTCAGCGCCCCGTATATTCCGGCTTGCGTTTTTCGGCGAAGGCGCGCGGGCCTTCCTTCGCGTCCTCGGTGGCCATCAGCCGCGTGAGGAGCACATCTTCGTAGGCGAGGCCGTGGTCGAGGGGCATATCGAGCCCGCGGGCGATCGCTTCCTTGGCGGTGCGCACGGCGATGGGGCCCCGTTCACAGATCATCGCGGCGATCTGGTGGGCGCGGTCCATCAACTCTTCCTTGGGCACGATATGAGATACGAGACCAACCTTGAGCGCGGTTTCCGCATCCATCTGGTCCGCGGTGAGGATGAGGTAGTTGGCCCAGGCCTGGGGGATCGCGCGGGGCATGCGCTGGGTTCCGCCGGCGCCGGGCATGATCCCCCAGCGCACCTCGGGCAGGCCGAAACGCGCATCGGGGCTGCAGATACGGATGTCGCAGGTGAGCGCCAGCTCCATGCCGCCCGCGAGGCAAAAGCCGTTGATGGCGGCGATGATCGGCTTGTAAATCGGGAGGCGCTTCGTGAAACCGCCGAACGGGGCCGGGCGGCCCTCGAACTGGTTCTCGCCGCGGGCGGTGGCGACCAGGTCCATGCCGGTCGAGAAGGACTTCTCGCCGACGCCCGTGAGGATGGCAACGCGCAGGTTGGGGTCGTCGCGGAAGTCCTCCCAGGCTTCGAGCATTTCGCGCGATGTCTTGCCGTCGATGGCGTTGAGCGCCTTTTCGCGGTTGATAGTGAGGACGGCGACGGCGTCCTTCTTTTCGTAGATGATGTTTTCGAACGTGAGACTTGCCATGAGCGCACCCATTTCCCGGTTACCTGATGGGCAGTGAGCATACCCCGCCGCTGGTAAGGCCCGGTAGGGGCGCCGAGATCATTGAGCGGAAGCGGAAGCCCGACGGGACGGTGCGGGAGTACCCGTGCACGCTGGAGTTTCGCAGCCAGACGGTAACGATCATCCGGTTCGTGATGGCGAAGGGCGGGACGATCGTTGGGCTGCCGGTGGAGGTGCCACCCGGTTCGGTTTCCGATGGCTACTTCTGGCCGCGGCGGACCTACAACCTCTACCGCATGAAGCACGCGGATGGGTCGATCATCGTGCACCGCTTCGATGCGGTGGCGGACGTGCGCGTGAGCGACGCTGCCGTTGACTACCGTGACCTCGTGCTCGACTGGTGGGCGCTGCCAGATGGGACATTGATCGAAGAGGACCGCGACGAACTGGAGGCGCTGCTGGCCGACGGGAAGATGTCGAAGATTGACGCGAAGCGCGCGAACCAGGCGGCGCGGGACGTGTTCAGCCGCTACCGGCACATCATCGACGAGGCGGAGGCGCTGGAGCGGCGCTGGGTTCGGGACTAGCAGGGGCGATCATGTGCTGGTCCGAAGGGGCTCGAGGACCATGCGATAGTCCCGGCGCGCCTTGACGTTGAAGTCGCGAATCAGCATCAAGACGACATCCGCGAAGGGAACGTAACCGGTCGGCAGATGGGCCGTCTGCAACTCGGGACGAAGAGCGCCCGCACCAACGGAAAGGTGCGAATGTGGGGTGCCGAATCCGACCAGGGGGTGCCAGTGGTATGCGAGTATCTCACGCCCTTCATCGTCGCCGAGCGCGTACTGGTAGCTGGTTACGACGGCATGCCAGCTGCCCCGAGCGATCGGGTCGGTGCGTACCATCACAAATCGTTGCCGGACAGAGAATGTGTAGTGCACGTCGCCCCGTGGGGTCGATAGTCTCACCGGCCGGTTGCGGGAGAGCGCTAGCTGTAGTCCCCACGACCGTTGTTGACTGAGAGAGGGGCAACCTGTTGGTTTGCGGTTGGACAAACCAAAGACCAGCAGGAGGACCCCTCAGTGGCACATGCTAGCGCGAAGTTGAACCTGTACGGGCGGAGGTTGATCGTCGAACGGCTCGAACAAGGCCGCAGCCAGGCAGAGGTGGCAGAGGCCGCAGGGGTTTCACGGAGTACCGTCGCAAAGTGGTGGAAGCGCTATCGGGAGGAGGGCGATGCGGGGCTCCGGGATCGCTCAAGCCGGGCGAAACATCTTCCCCACGCGTTGGGCGAGCAGATCGTCGAGGCTATCTGCCGGCTGCGACGGGAGCTGGGAGCGGGTCCGGACCGGATCGCCTTTGAGCTGGGCATGCACGCTTCCACGGTCTACGGCGTGCTCAAGCGGGCCGGGCTCTCGGTCCTCGCCCGCCTGGACCGGACGACGCGGGCGATCGTGCGCTACGAGCGGGAGCATCCCGGCGAGCTCATCCACTTCGACGTGAAGAAGCTGGGGAGGATCCCGGACGGCGGTGGGAAGCGCTTCGACGAAGGCTGGCAGGAGAACGGCGCCGGGCGGAGGCGGCGCGGGGCTGGCCAGCGCGGGCACGACTACCTGCACGTCGCCATCGACGACCACAGCCGCTACGCCTACGTCGAAGCCCTGCCGGACGAGAAAGGGCCCACAACGGCCGGCTTCTTAAGCCGCGCAGTCCTGGCCTTCGCTGAGTCTGGCATCGCCGTCGAGCGGGTCCTCAGCGACAACGGTGGGAACTACCGCTCCCGCGCTTTCGGCGAGACCGCAGCCGCCCTCGGCATCGGCCTGCGCCGCACCCGTCCCTACCGCCCGCAGACCAACGGCAAAGCGGAGCGCTTCATCAAGACCCTCCAGCACGAATGGGCCTTCCGGCGCCAGTACTTCTCCAACCAGGAACGCCTCGATGCCCTCGCCAGCTTCCTCAACGACTACAATTACGCCCGACCGCACACCAGCCTGGGCAACCAACCGCCCGCCTCAAGGCTGTGAACAACGGTCGTGGGGACTACAGCTAGC
>JBGOVF010000343.1:0-3642 GCA_041477975.1 Tepidiformaceae bacterium | reverse complement strand
TCGGGGAGGTCCATGCCATAGGACTCGAACTTCTTTTCGACCCAGGAGCCGATCTGACGCGGGTCGCGGTAGGCGTCGGGCCCGCCGCCGTTTTCGGAGGGGTCGCCGTACTTTTCGATGATGTCGGCGCGGGTGTAGGTGCGGGCGAACTTCGAGACGAGGCGGCTGGTCCTGGGGCTGCCGCAGTGCTCGCAGTTAGCCTTGACCTCGGTGTCGATCTTGCGCGTGAAGTGGTTGGTCACTTTGCCGCAATCGGCGCAGCGGAATTCGTAGATGGGCATAGCCCAATTGTAGCGAACGGCGGAAGGGCCGTTTTCAACGCCAGGACGCCAGGGTGGCCAAGGACCGCTAAGAGGGATTGGAGTGGAAGCGTCCGCGACTCGGGCGCCTTTGGCGGTGATGGGCGCAGCGCCTCCGCTCCCTTACCAGTCGCGGCTCGGTTTTGATCGCTGTGCGTTATTTCGCCGGGTCCATGAGTTGCTTGAAGCCGTATTTTGGGTGGGGGCCGATGACGATGCTTTCGAAGACGCCGATACCCTTGCGCCGGCCGGCGGTGACCTGGGAGACGGTCTGGACGTGGAGGTTCTGCATGGGCTCCTCCTTCGAAAGGTCGTACTCGACGCCGTCGACTTCGTCGGGGCCGACCCACATTCCGTGGCCCCATTTCGGTTCGCCGTAGCCGATGCCCTTCATGAGGAAGTGGTAGAGCGGCTGGAGCTCGATGACGGTCTCTTTGCCCCTGGCGGGACGGAGGACGATGGACGACTTGCCGATGTAGCGCGTGCCGGGCTGGAACGTGAGGTTGTGGTCGACCGCGACCTCCTCGGCCGAGGCGGCGGGGTAGGGCTTGAGGATGGCGCCGGATTCGTGCCAACGGGTGCCATCGCCGTATTCGGAGACGGTGTAGAGCGTGCACATGTCTTCGAAGTTAAGCGGCGCCCAGTTCCAGAAGAACTGGGGCTGGGCCGTGGGCGGGGCGCCGCGGGGGTCGCGGCCGCCGACAGTGCGGATGCCCCAGGAGTGGTCGCGGGAGCCCCACCAGGTGTCCTGTGCCAGGTCGTAGGTCTTGCCATCGACGGTGATCTTGCCGGACCAACTGCCATGCTGGGTCATGCGTGTGTAGTCCATGGCGAGGACGCGCCCCGCCCGCCGGGAGAAGTGGGGCTCTTCGAACGGCAGCGAGCGGGCTTCGAAGACGAGGTCGGCGGTGATGCCCCAGGCGTTCTTCGCGACGCGGATGCGGACCTTCTTGAGCGGCTCGATGACCTGGAGGCTGATTGGACCGGCCTTCGTATCCATGCGGTCGCTGCCGAGGGCGCGCGAGGCGCGGACGGTGCGCTGGTGCTTGCCATCGGCGATAACGCTGATGGCGGTATCGAAGACGCCCAGGTTGGGGTAGAGGCCCATCGCGAGGGCGAAGTAGACGCCACCATCGCGCCGGTAGCCGTTATAGAAGTAACGGTCGTAGAAGTTGCGGTCGCTGGTGAATACGGTATCGACGGTGTACGGAGTCTGGTGGGTGAGGTACTCGTCGCCGGCGGTGATGGCCAAGTGCGGGCTCCGGGAGGAAGGTGGGGCGAGCGTACGGGTTGGGGCGGGAGGGGGTCAAAGACCAATGCAGTAAACTGATGGTGCTCACCGGCTCAGGCAGACCGGGCAGGCCGACGAGGGTTCGATTCTCTCGGCGATGTTGCTTCTAGCGGCCCTCACCGCAATGGCCTTTGGCCACTACGCCTATTCAACGGTCCGGGATCGGAAGGAGGGTCAAAAGATGCAGCAGGTTTCTAAGGTGTTCATGCTCGCGGAATCAACATTCCTCACCATGTGGACCGCTGGAATCAATATCGTCACTGGTGCTAAGTCTGCCTGAGCCTTGGAGCAAGCCGAAATGATTCTTCGGGCGCCGCAGTTCAACGACGAGCATGCGCGGCGCTGGCACGATGCCGACGCGGCGGAGTGCTACCAGTACCGGCTGCCGTACCCGGTGGACACGTTCGATTTGCTGGTGGGGCTGATCGTCGACGGGCCGCGGGCGGTGCTGGACCTGGGGTGCGGGACGGGGGAGATCGCGCGCGTGCTGGCGCCACGGGTGGCGCGGGTGGATGCGGTGGACTTCGCGGCGGAGATGGTGGCGGTGGGGAAGCGCAGGCCGGGCGGCGGTGCGGCGAATATCCGGTGGCAAGTGGCGAAAGGGGAGGAGGCGGAGCTTGAGGCGCCCTACTCGCTGGTCACCGGCGGGCAGAGTCTGCACTGGATGAACTGGGAAGTGCTGATGCCCCGGCTCGCGGGCGCGCTGACGCCGGGCGGGATGCTGGCCGTGGTGGGGCCGAACGAGGTCGACCCGTTGCCGCCGTGGGACGCGGAGCTCAAGACGATAATCCCGCGCTACTCGACCGCGAAGAATTACGTGCCCTTCGACATGATCCCGGCGTGGGAAAGCGCGGGATTGTTCCGGGAGGTGGGGATGGTGCGCACCGGGCCGGTCGCGTTCGAGCAGACAGTGGCGGAATACATCGCGGCATTCCACGCCAATAGCACGCTGACGCGGGCGCATATCGACGCGGAGGGGTTCGATGCCGAGGTGCGGACGGTGGTAGCGCCACACTGCCCGGACGGCGTCGTACGGCTGACGGTTCGGAGCCAGGTGCTCTGGGGCAAGCCCGTGGTAGGGGTTAGGGGTTAGGCGTTAGGGGCTAGCGTTTTTGACTAGCCAGCGAGCTTCACGTCGAAGCGGTAGCCGGCGCCGCGGACGGTGCGGACCGAGCGAGCGGCCGGCGTGCGGTAAAGCTTGCGGCGGATGTTCGAGACGTGGCGGCGGAGGATCTGAAGGTAACGCGTATCGGCTTCTGTGCCCCAGCCGCGTTCGATGATCTCACTCGCAGCAACGGTCCGGTTCGGCTGGGAGAGGAGGATCGCGAGAATCTCGGCTTCGCGTTCGGTAAGCGCAACTTCGCCGCCGGTAAGGCGGAGAAGGCAGCGGATGGGGTCGAGTTCGAAGGGACCGGCGACGACGAGGTCGGCGGTGGCGATGCCTTCGCGGGCCATGGCGCGGATGCGACGCTGAACCTGGGGAGAATCGAGAGCGCCGGTGACCATGCTGTCGAGCTCGGGACGGTAGCAGCCGGGCACGGCGTAGCCCCGGGCCGAGCCGTCGAAGACGTAAAGCACGGGGACGAGGCGCCAGCGGCGGTGCTGCTGGAACCGGCCGACCAGGTCCTGCTGGTCATCCACGGACATGCCGGTGAGGACGAGCAGGTCGAAGACCCGGGTAGGGGCTTCGGCGAGGAAGCGCGCTGCGCTGCGGCTGATCTCGACGTTCAGCTGATCGCCAAGGAGGCTGCGTCCTTCGAGGGCGGGTGGGGTGCCGGGAGCTATCGCGAGCACTGTGGGCATTGCGTTGGCGTCTCCGTCGGCCGGCTAAGAGTGCGGACGGGACCGTGGCCCGGCCCAGCCGTCCCCTGCTTCCACCGCCAGGATCAATGGTATGGAAGCGACGGGCCCGGCCGAATCGGGGCTAACCCCACATCGGGGCGCAGGAACGCCCACCCGCTTACGGGTTGTAACTCACGAAAGGAAGGCTAGAACCCGCGTTCGAGTATCTGCTTCGCGACTTCGCGCGGATCCGGGTTGTAGTTCCCGTCC
>JBGOVF010000362.1:0-3541 GCA_041477975.1 Tepidiformaceae bacterium | reverse complement strand
GTCCGATCCATGGGGACTTCGAGCCGTGGAACCTGCTGTTCAAGGACGGGCAGCTGACGGGCGTGCTCGACTTCGACCAGGCGCGGCGAGACGCGCTGGCGTGCGATATCGCCCCGCTGCTGATGCCATTCATGCCCCTGGAGGCGAAGCGGGCGAAGGCGTTGCTGGAGGGGTACCAGTCGGTGCGGCCGCTATCGGAGCTGGAATGGGAACTGCTGCCCGCGCTCGTGCGGGCGGCGTTGCTGTGGTGGGTGGCTCACCTGCTGGGTGCGGTGGCGGCTGGGCGCGGGGGAGGAGGCGGTGATGCGGATCGATCGGACGATCAAGGTGCGGATGCCGGCGTTCGATGCGGCGGAGGGGGAGCTGCGGGCGCTGCGGGTGTAGCCCTCACCCCCCGGCCCCCTCTCCCGACTACGCGGGCGAGGGGGAGTGCTCATGGTGCGAGGACGGGTTTGAGGTTGGCGGGCTTGTAGTTCAGTGCGTCATCGAAGTAGCGCTCGCGTGTGTGGTCGTCGATGGACTGCGGCTGGTGGGTGGCGTCGTTGATGGTGCGGTCGCCGTTGCCGAAGATGCGGTAGTACCAGTCCATGGAGTCGTGGAGCTTGCCCGCGTAGTCGGCGTGAATGCGGCTTTCGAGATATGCCTGGTCGAAGACGAGTCCGTGGCGGCCGGCGCGTTCGACCATCCAGAGGAACGCCTGGTCCGAAAGGCCGGCCTGCTGGTAGCCGCCGCCGACATCGGAGTGGGCGCCGGGGAACCAGGCCTGTTCGACCTCCTGGCCTTCGACGGGCTTGGTTTGCCAGATGGCGGGCTCGAAGGGTTGGCGGTGCTCGTCGACGGCGAGGGCCTGGTAGGCGCCGATGACCCAGCTGCTGAGTTCGACGTCGTGGAACTTGTATTTGCCGGCCGTGAGCCCGCGGAGGCGGCCCGGGATGCCCAGGGAGCCGACGGTATCCCAGACGCCGAGGAAGCGAATCTTCTCGCGGGGGTGGGAGTAGGAATTTCGGAAGGCTTCCGCCGTCGGGGAATCGGCGGGCTTCCAGGTGGCGCCGGGCGGGGGCTTTTCCGTGAGGCGGTAGATCCGGTAGGCATCGCGGATGAGCGATTCGTCGGGCTTCGTGAGGATCCCGCACTTGCGGATGAGGCCAACGGTGCTGCGCACCGTGAAGGCGCCGCGGCTGAAGCCGAAGAGGAAGAGCTCGTCGCCCGGCTGGTAGTTGGTGGCGAGGTAGCGGTAATTGTCCATCACGTTCTCATCGAGGCCGTGGCCGAACATGCCGCCGGTGATCTTCTCGAGACCAGGGCTTGTGCCGACGCCGGGGTCATAAAATACGAGCTGAGCGACACCGTCCGGCCCAGTGGCGGGGACGGAGTCGCGGACCTTGACGACGTTGGTTCGCGTGGGATTGTCCGGGCTATTCCACGTGCCATCGGAGCAGATGACGAAGCGTCTTGCCATCGTGACCCTCCTTGCCTTGCCGGGAGTTATAGCACGCCGCGCGGTTGATGGAGTGTTACAGGTGTCACGCTGGCGCCGGTTACACTAACCCGGCCTTACACGGCGGGGAGATGGCGAATGGCGACGAGCGCGATATCGATGCGGGAGATCCAGGCGAACGGGATGACGTTCCGGTGCCGGGAATCGGGGACGAGGGGCGGCGAACCGGTCATCCTGCTGCACGGGTTCCCGGAGACTTCGCACATGTGGACCGACCTGATGCCGAAGCTGGCGACGGCCGGCTACCACGTGCTGGCGCCGGACCAGCGCGGATACAGCCCGGGCGCGCGGCCCGAGGGGATCGAACACTACCGCTACCAGGACATGGCCTCGGACGTGGTTGCGCTGGCGGATGCCTGGGGCGCCGGCCGTTTCCATCTCATCGGGCACGACTGGGGCGCCGGGGCAGGGTGGGCCGTGGTGGACCTGTACCCGGAACGGCTGCTGAGCTGGACCGCGCTTTCGGTGCCGCACGTGGGGGCGTTCGGGAGGGCCATCCGCGAGGATGCGGACCAGGCCAACCGCAGCCAATACATCACGTTCTTCCAGGAGCCCGGTGTGGCCGAGGCGGCGCTTTCGGCGAACGACTTCGCGGGGCTGAAGAATGTGTGGAGCGCCAGTTCCGAGGATGAAAAGGCAGAGTACCTCTCCGTGTTTAAGGAGCCCGGTGCGCTGACCGGTGCATTGAACTGGTACCGCGGATCGCGCGGGATCGATCCGAACAGCGAGGTAGTCGCGTTTGGCGACGTCAAGGTGCCGACGTTGTTCGTCTGGGGGAACAAGGACCAGGCGATCGGCCGGGTGGGGGTGGAGGCGGGGCACAAGTTCATGAAGGGCCCATACAACTTCGTCGAGTTGGATGCCGGGCACTGGCTGATGCAGGAGGCCGGGGAGCGGGTGACGACGGAGATTGTGGGGCATTTGGCGGCGAACCGGGGGAAGTAACAGCCGTTCTTGCCGCCAAGACGCCGAGTGGGGCAAGGGCCGCCAGGAAGATCGGGATAGTGTAGTGCGGCTCTTGCCCCCGGCCGCGACGAGGCCGCCCTCACCCCCCAACCCCCTCTCCCGACTGCGCGGGCGAGGGGGAGACGACTGGCCGGGCCTGCGCCGTGAACCCGGTTCAGATGATCGTCGGGTAGGATCGGTGGACGTGCCCGAGAAGGGCGGTTACCGGAGGAGTGTATGGCCGGGACGAGTTTGGACCTCGTTGATTTTGAGGGGCTGACGCCGACGGCGGTGGCCGAGGCTTGCGAACGCGCGATGCGAGAGTGCGACGCGGCGGTTGACGCGATCTGTGCGGTGCCGGCGGCGGAGCGGACGTTCGGGAATACGTTACTGGCGCTGGAGGCTGCGACTGACCTGGTGGGAGAGGTCTCGGGGCAGTACGGGTTCATGGCGTACGTCTCCACGGACGACGCGTTGCGGGATACGGCGCGGGAGTGGGACGAGAAGCTCGACAAATACATGGTCGGGTTGTCGTTTCGAGAGGACCTGTACGCGGCGATCCGCGAGTTCGCCGAAACGGCTGAAGCGAACGGCCTGACCGGCGAGGAGAGGCGGCTGCTCGATTTCGAGTTGCGGGACTACCGGCGGACCGGGTTCGAGCTGCGGCCGGAGCAACGCGGGCGCGTGCGCGAACTGATGGACCAGCTTGTCGAGTTGGGGGTGCAGTTCCGGAAGGCTATCGACGAGTGGGACGACGGTGTAGTTGTGAGCCGGGAGGACCTGGCGGGATTGCCGGACTCGTTCGTGGAAGGCCTGAAGAAGGTCGATGAGGGCGGCGTCACGCGGTACCGGGTATCGCTGGATTACCCGGAGATCCAGCCGTTCATGGCGAACGCGGCTTCGAGCGAGCTGCGGCGAGAGTTGTTCGAGAAGGATCAGTGCAAGGGCGGCGATGACAACGTGAGGGTGTTGGAAGAGGCGATCTCCGCGCGGACGGAGATCGCGCGGCTATTGGGGTACGACTCCTGGGCGGCGTACGCGGTCGAAGTGCGGATGGCGAAGCGGCGCGAGAACGTGGACACGTTCCTGGCCGACCTG
>JBGOVF010000514.1:0-2672 GCA_041477975.1 Tepidiformaceae bacterium | reverse complement strand
TGGCGGCATGGTGGTCGCCAGCGACAACCTCCCAAAGCTGGGGGAAGCGCGCCGCAACATGGCCCTCGCCCTTTTCCCGCCCCCTGGTGTCGCGGCCGAACCCTACGACGCCTCCGAAGGGCCCGTGCCCTCAACGTGGCGGGCGAACCTTGGCGACGGGCGCTCGCTGGTCGGCGTGCTGAACTGGAGCGACAAGCCCCGCTGGGTCGTCACCGGTGAGTTGCTGAAGCCGGGAGAGGTCGCCTTCGATGTCTGGAACGGCCGCCGCCTCGGAATGGGCGACCTGCTCCTCCGGCCGCACGAAGGTTCGCTGTGGCAGGTCGCGGCTCCGGGCGCCACGCCGCGTGTGGTCGGCGATACCGGCCATCTCACTTACGCGGGGCTCTTCCAGCGCCCCGTCAGCGGCCGCATCCAAGTCCGCAACGACCTCGACCGGGCGCGTACCATTGCCATCGAAGCGCGGGGCCAGGTCTTCGAAGTCGACCTGGCGCCCGGCGAAATGCGCTGGTTCGACTGAGAATGAACGTCTGCCCTCGCTGCGGCACGAAATTCCCCATCGGGCAGCTCTGCCCGCTCTGCTACCGCGGCGAACCCGGCCCGGAGGTTACGTATGCCGCCACTCTCCCCTCCTGAACGCGAAGCGTTCCTGGCCCAGCGTGGCATCCTCTGCCGCATCGCGACGATTCAGCCATCCGGCGCACCCCATGTCGCGCCCGTCTGGTTCATCCACGAGGATGAGGCGATTTACGTCACGCCCCGGGCCGAATCCTCCTGGCTTGCGAACCTTCGGCGCGACCCGCGGGTGGCCATCACGATCGACGAGGAAGCGTCCCCTTACCGGAAGGTCACAATCGAAGGTGTCGCCCGCTTCGCCTACGAAACCGGCGAAGATGACGCCTGGCGCAACCGGTACCGCCGCATCGCGAAACGCTACGTCGAAGAGGCGGGCGCCGAAGCGTACATCCAGGCCACGATCGACCAGCCGCGCGCACTCATCGCGATCTCGCTCGCGGGCTCGAAGGTGCGCACCTGGCGGATGCCGGTCGCAGGCGAGGCCTACCAGGGCATCTGGCACAGCCGCTATTACGCTCCCGACACGAAGATGGCCCGGGGCGAACGCTAGCGGCATGGCTGATTCGGGAGCTAGACTGCGACGGTGACGTTTACTGTGGAAACCGACCGGGAAACGGATGGCCGCTGGATAGCGGAAGTGATCGAGATTCCCGGGTGCCTCGCCTACGGCGATTCGGAACGTGAAGCCGTTGGGGCGGTTGAGGCGCTCGCGCTCCGGGTCGTCGCCGATCGAATCGAGCACGGCGAAGAGTCGCCAGACTTGCTCAACCTGGCATTCGTAGCAGCCTGAGTGGACTGGCGGTCAGCTACCGCGAACGAAGTTCTCCGCGCGCTCGAGCGACGCGGGTGGAGCCTGAAGCGGCAGACGGGATCCCATCGAGTGCTTTCGCGCACTGGCTGGCCGGACGTTGTCTTCGCCTTTCACGACCGTCTGGAACTCGGCCCGGCGATACTAGCGAGGATCTCGAAACGTACGGGCCTTCGTCCCGAGGACCTCTGAACCGGCGCCTACCCCAGCGTCACTACGCCCGCCGCCCCGTCCACGGTCACCCGTTGTCCGTTCTTGATGAACTTCGTGGCGCCTCGCACGGCCACCACCGCCGGGATGCCGTATTCGCGCGCCACCGTTGCCGCGTGCGAGAGCATGCCGCCAGTCTCGACCACAACCGCGGCGGCCGAGACGAAGAGCGGCGTCCAGGCGGCATCGGTGAACGGCGCGATGAGCACTTCGCCCGCTTCCAGCTCCGATTCAGAAGCGGCGGCCGCCGTCGTGATCACGCGCGCCTTGCCCGAGGCCACGCCGGCGCTTACGCCGGCCCCATTGAGGACGTTCCCGTGCTTCCCCGGAAGCACGATCGGCGTCACGGCCGGCGGTGCGTCGTACGCCTCCGGCGGGAGCTGGCCTTCCATCTTCGTCCGTTCGGCCTTGCGCGCCGTCACAGCCGGCCTGAAGTCCGGCGAGCCCTTCCTCCGTATCGCGCCGCTCAACTCGTCGCGTGTGAGATAGAACACGTCGTCGTTGGTCGTGATCGCGCCCTGGGCCGCGAGCCGTCGTCCCATCTCCAGGACAACCGGCCGCTGCAACCGGGCGCCACGTACCCAGCGCGCCTTCGACCGCTCCCGGCTGCGCGCGTAGAGCTGGGCGCGGCTCGACAGGAACTGGAACTCCTTGCGCACCGAACCCGGAAGCTGCTTCGCCAGCGTCGCCTCCAGCGCCCTCCGCGCGGCCTCGCCACTCTTCGCCCGCACGATGGGGTCCGCGTCGGCCGGCGCAGCCGCGTTGGTCTTGATAACGCTGAGGACAAAGGTCGGGTCTTCGTCCCACGTGGCCACCGAAGGGTCAGCTTCGTTCTGCCCGCGGAAGCCATAGTCCGCGATGAACGTCTTGAGCCGCTTCGAAAGCGCCCGCCAGTCTGAGTCGGCGGGCTTCGCCAGCGCGGCTTCTATCTCATGCGCGCCCATCCTGGCCACGGCCGCCGTCAGCGCCGGCTTGCTCGCAACGAACCGGCCGATCTCCCACAGCGCGAATCCCGGCATAGCGCTTTCAATTTCGCCCAGTCCGGTTGTCAAGGAGCCGGGCATCGCTGCGTCGAACGAGT
>JBGOVF010000382.1:0-3386 GCA_041477975.1 Tepidiformaceae bacterium | reverse complement strand
GGCTCACGCCGGCCCGCCGGGCGGCGCGGAGCACGCGGCGCGTGCCCTCCACGTTCAGTTCTCGCGTATCTTCCGGGCGTTGCCCGAGCGAAGCGGCGAGATGGAAGACGCCGTCGCAGCCGGCCATGGCGCGGGCGAGGGCGTCCTCGTCCGAGAGGTCGGCCGGGGCCTGTTCGACGCCGTCCGGCAGGACGGAGGCGCGCTCCGGGTTGCGGACGGCGGCGCGCACATCGTAGCCCCGTTCAACCAGCAACTGGATGAGCGTGGAGCCGAGGTAGCCCGTGCCGCCGGTTACGAAGAGCACCGGCGCACGCTAGCAGAACGGCGTAGTCCGCTGCTATCCCACCCCCGGCTGGACGATCCCGGATTCGTAAGCGAAGACGACGGCCTGGACGCGGTCGCGGACGTCCAGCTTGTCGAGGATGTGGGTGACGTGCGTCTTGACGGTTGCCTCACTTACCACCAGTTCCGATGCCAGTTCCGCGTTCGAGTGGCCCCGCGCGACGAGGCGAAGCACTTCGAGCTCGCGGGGCGTGAGCATTTCGAGGATGGCGACCGAGAGCACCGCACGGCCCGGCTTACCGACGTAGTGCTCGATCAGCCGCTTCGTCACGGAGGGAGCGAGCAATGCATCGCCTGCGACAACCGTCCGTACCGCGAGAATCAGTTGTTCCGCCGGTGAGTCTTTGAGCAGAAAGCCGCTGGCGCCGGCACGCAGCGCATCGAAGACGTACTCGTCCAGGTCGAACGTGGTCAGGATCAGCACCTTCGGCGGTGCGCCGGCGCTCGCCGCCAGGATTTCGCGCGTCGCCGAAATGCCGTCGAGGCGGGGCATCCGGATGTCCATCAAGATCACATCTGGCTGCAGCGTGGCGGCGGCCACAATCGCTTCGCTGCCATCGGCTGCTTCGCCCACCACCTCGATGTCGCGTTCGGAGGCCAGGATCATGCGGAACCCGGTTCGGAGGAGCGCCTGGTCATCGACCACGAGCGCCCGGATCGTCACGCCGCGCCCGCGGTCGGAATTGAGGCGCGGAGGACGAAGCCGCCGCTTTCCCCCGGGCCGGCCACCAGCGACCCGCCGTACAGCCCAATTCGTTCGCGCATGCCGAAAAGCCCGTGGCCGGCGCCATCGATGCCGGTGACCGCGCCGGTGCCGTCATCCCGGACCTCCAGCTCCACGGCGAGCTCGGCGAAGCGGACGGTCACCCACGCCTTCGCACCCGCCGCATGCTTGATGACGTTGGTGAGGCCTTCCTGCACCACCCGGTAGGCGACCAGGTCGACCCCCGCGGGGAGTTCGCGTTGGGCCCCCTCGCTCCGCAGGTAGACCTCCAGGCCGGCCTTGTTCACTTCGCCAACGAGTTCCGGGGAGGCGGGCGAGGCCGGGTTGCGGGGCGAGGTCGAGGCTACCCGGGTTGGTGCGCATGATCCCGAGCAGCCGGCGCATCTCGCCCAGGGCCTGCCTGCCGGTGGACTCGACCGCGAGCAGGGCGGTGGGGGCAGCCGCCGGGTCGTTGGCGAGCACGCGCCGCGCGGCGCCCGCCTGGACCACCATCATGCTCACGCCGTGCGCCACGACATCGTGGAGATCGCGGGCGATGCGCGCGCGTTCTTCGGCGACAGCAATCCTCGCCTTTTCTTCGCGCTCGCGCTCCAGGCGGGAAGCGCGTTCGGTGAGGAGCCCGAGCATGATGTACCGCGTCCGGACGCCACGCCCGATGAGGCAGAAGGTCGCGCTCCAAATCCAGAATGGGAAGATCTCGCTGATGAGATGGCCGCTCTGAAACGCGATCTGCCGATGAATGGAATCGCTGATGGGCACGATGGCGGGAAGCAGCAGCCCGGTAGCCAGGGAGACGCGGCTGCCTGAGTACGCCCCAACGGCGTAGGTGGCGATGCAAAGGCTGAGGAACGCCTCGAAACTCCCTTGATGTGATTCGTCGAGCCGCAGGATCTCCCACGCGCACGCTCCGAGCACAGCGACGAGGGCAACGATCGGCGCCTTCCGCCGATACCCGAGCGACACGGTCATCACCAGGTAGAGGATCGCCGCCGCCATCTTCGGTCCGGGGATTTGGCCCGTCGTTGGTTGAACCCAGATCGAGAACTGAGTGAAGAGCGTGAGACCGAGAGCCGGCGCCCAATCGACAAAGATCTGACTTCGCGCTTCGCCAGTCCACTTGCGCCAGTGCTCGATCATGCCCGAAGCATACGACCGTGCCATTGGCCCTCGCATCATCCCCGGGATTGAGGGGCATCGCTTGCTGGATTGAGGGAGAAGATCAACCGGCGGCGCGATGCGCCATCACGAGAACTTCGGGGATGGTAGCGATGCCCGGGCGGAACGTTCCGGGATGGAGGAAACCGAGTGTTCTCGTCGCGTCTTTCCAGGTTTATCGCACTCTCTGGTGCGGCCGGCTGGCTCATCCTCGTCGTACTCAACGACCTGGCCGGGGGCTCAAGCCCGAAGTACGACGCCAGCCCCGGCGAATGGGCGACATATGTCGCCGGCCATCGCGGTGCGGCCGCACAGGCCGGGTTATACGGAGAGCTCGTGGGGCTCGCCCTGGCAATGGTGTTCGTGGCCGTGCTCTATACACTGCTTCGGCGGGCAGAGGGCGATAGGGGCATCTTCGCGACTATCGCCCTCACCGGCGGCATCGTCGCCGCGGCCACGAAGATGGCCTCGGCCGCACCGCTCATGGCGGCGACGTACCTCTCCGACAAAGGCCTTGACGGCGAGATGATTCGCGTCCTCGCGAACATCAATGGTGCAGGGTTCGCACTCGCGTTCATCCCGAATGGGGTGATGATGGTGGCGATCGGCGCGGGCGTGCTTTCCTACCGCTTCCTGCCAGCCTGGCTGGGCTGGTCGGCGCTGGCGGCCGGAGTGGCCCTCATCGCCGGGGCGCCGTTCGTCCAGGACGACGGCCCCGGCTTCATCGGCATGCTGCTCTTCCTGCTTTGGAACGTCGTCGCGAGCGTCACGCTGTTCGTGAAGTGGCCTTCGCTGACCGCCGCTGAAGGCGAGGCCCCGCCGCCCACGAAGGAGTCGCGCGCTGCCGCGGCGCTCGCCTGACGGCGATTCGTCTCGGACTCCTGGAGCGCCCCGCCTCGGGGCGCTCTTGTTGTTACCCCGCGGCCCGCAGCTTGCGCAGCGCCGCCAACGCGTTCCGCCGGATCGCGGTGTCCGTCTCGCGGACGAGCAACGTCTCCAGCGTGTAGGTGGCGCGCACGTCCTCGAACATTGAGAGCGCGTAGGTTGCGTGGCGGCGCACCTGGATGCTGGGGTCGTGGAGGGCCATTTCTACTACGATCCCCACGAGATCGCGCTGCCGTTGGGAGCGCCGGGCTGGGACGAGCGGTTGCAGTGGCGCGATCTT
>JBGOVF010000511.1:0-2683 GCA_041477975.1 Tepidiformaceae bacterium | reverse complement strand
CCCATGATGATGACGTTCATCGCGCTACCGTCTCACTCGTGGCGGCCCGGGGCTGCCGGCGCCACCGATTGGCGGACCACCCACACCTGGCAGGTGGCGTTCTTGAGGACGTAGTCGACCGTGCGGCCCACCTGGAAGCTGCCGATCAGCCGCTTGTAACCGATGCCCATGATGATTGCGTCGACCTCGCGGTCCCGGGCTTCGTCCACGATCGCAGGACCGGCTTCGCGCGATTGCATGAGCGCGCCGTCCACCTGGAACCCGATTTCAGCCGCGACTTCTTCGGCCCGGCGGATGATCTGTTCGCCCCGCCGGGCTTCGGTATCGAGTTCAGCATTCAGGGGCAACGAACGCACGACTTCGATGACGTGCACCACGTAGACGCGGCCCTTGCGCTGCTTGGCCAGCCCCGCCGCGACTGCAACAGCATCCATGCTGGCGGGCGAATTCGTAACCGGCACGAGGATGGTCTGGGGCGATGCCATGCGTCGTTATATCCGCGCCACCGACATGCGCGTCGAAGAGCGTACCCCAGAGGATGGCACTAGTGATCGTCCTGCGCGAACCAGAGGCGGATGGCGCCGTTCAACACCAGCACGAGGCCAATGGCGATGCCGATGTTCCAGGGCGCGTCCTGCGTGAGCATGAAGAGGATGAGGGCGATGCCCAGGATGATGGAGATGACCGAGAAGACGTAGTTGGCGGTGCGCATAGGCTGGCTTGCCAGGAGGAACGCATGCTCGGCCGGGCAGGAATCATGCTACCAGCAAAGAGCACAGAGCCAAGAGCGAAGAGCGGCGCGCAGGGTCGCGCGTGGCCCGTTCTGCCGCACGTTCGATCCCGGGCAGCTGCAGCAGGAGCGACCGCGCCCTGGCGGGGGAGGCGACCTCCACGGCGATGTAGCTGCCGCGCTGGAGCAAGTCGTGCACGCGGCCGGCCTCCACAAGGCGCCCGCGGCGAATGATCGTGACTTCGTCGCAGACATGCTGGACCTCGTTGAGCAGGTGGCTGGCGAGGAGGATGCCACGCCCTTCGTGGGCGAGCCGGGGGATCAACTCGCGGATCTCCGCCTGCCCGGCCGGGTCGAGGCCGTTGGTCGGCTCATCGAGGATGACAAGTGCCGGGTCGGTGAGGAGCGTCGCCGCGATGCCGAGACGCTGCTTCATGCCCAGCGAGTAGGTGTGGTAGGCGCCGCGACCGCGTTCGGCCAGCCCAACCTCCTCCAGGAGCGAATCGATCCGCGTTGACGGGACATCACCGGCGGCGATAGCGAGGGCACGCAAGTTGTCCCGGCCCGAAAGGTGCGGGTAAAACGCCGGCGATTCGACGATCGCGCCTACGTTGCGACGCAGTCCACCGGCGACTTCGATGGTCCCGGCGCTGGGCGCGATGAGACCGAGGATCATGCCGACCGTGGTGCTCTTGCCCGAGCCGTTCGGGCCGAGGAAGCCTCGCACCTCGCCGGCCCGTACCTCCAGGTTCAACCCATCAACCGCGATAAGGTCACCGAAGTACTTGGTGAGGCCCACCGCCCGGAGGACGCACGAACCTTTCAACGGCAACCGCGAAGACGCGACCGGGCCGCCAGTCCGCGGAGGCGTCCGCTCGTGCGCACGTGCCGGCACGTTCATCCGCCCAGCGTTTCAGTGTCCGGGCGCGCCGGCGACGGCCGGGCGGCCCCAAGTGCGCGGCCAGTCGGTCTCGCCAGGTGGCCCCGCCGTCGTCGGCGCGGCGCCCTCCGCCTGCATGTGGCCGTTGCGCCGACAGGAGGCCGGGGGCCGTCTCAGCCTCGGAACCAGCGCTCGCGCCGGGTGGAGGCGAACTCTTTCTTCTGTTCCGCGCCCTCCAGCGACGGGGCCGTGAACGGCGCCGTCACCGAGGGACCTGTCAGGAAGTCGGCATCGACGCGGCCCACGCGATGCTCGCCGAACTCGATGTAGCAGGAACCGGCGCCGTCGTATGGGGTCGGGGTGCCGCTGTTCCGGATTGTCGCGATCAGGTGCTCTGCGACGGCTCGGCCCGCACTTTCGGCGAACACACCTGCCTTCGGGACCGGGGCACTGGTTACGTCTCCCACGGCGTACACGTTCGGGAAGCGCGTGGCAAGGTTCGCCTTGTTCACCGGGATCCAGCCGTTGACCGCCAGGCCGGATGCCTGGACGACTGCTGGTACGCGATGGATCGGGATGCCAAGGAAGAGGCCGTACGGCAGCCGGCGACCGTCACGGAGGACCGCGACCTTTGTCGCGGGCTCAATGCCGGTTACGGCCTGGTCCGGCACGAAGGTGATACCCCGCTCCGCGAACCGCTCGAGGATCGCCTTCGATGCGGCGGGGGATGCGGGCACCGGCATACCCCAGGGGCATACGACACTGAGCTGGATGCTGGACCTGACGCCGCGCTGGCTGAACCACTCGTCCAGGAGCATCGCCGCCTCGCAGGGCGCCGGCGGGCACTTGAAAGGTTCGCCAAGGACCCCGATGACGACCGGCCCCGACGTAATCGTCGGCAGTACATCGCGCAGCTTTAGGGCGCCGTCGACCGAATAGAACTCGTGGCCGCCCTCGATGAAGCCGGGCGTGACGCCGTAGTCATACTCCGCCCCAAGAGCGACGACCAACACGTCGGCGTCGTGGGTGTTCCGGTCTGTGACGACGCGTCGCGCTACGGGATCGATCGAGGT
>JBGOVF010000064.1:0-9143 GCA_041477975.1 Tepidiformaceae bacterium | reverse complement strand
TTGAGGGCGGCGCCCGGGCGGCCGCGTTCGGCGATCATCGCGGCTGTGTGTTGGGCGCCGTCGAGGTCGATATCCGCGCACATTACGGCCGCGCCGTCCTCGCTAAAGCGCAGAGCGCTCGCCCTCCCGATTCCCGATGCGGCGCCTGTGACGATGGCGCATTTGCCGTCGAGCTTTCCCAATGCCAGCCTCCATGGGGACGTTTGCGGGCCAACAATACGGGCTCGCCGGAAGGGCCGCCAGCGAGCCCGACCCCGGTGGTTGCGCGGAGTGGCCGGGGGCTGGCATACTTACGGTTCTGGTGGCTAGAGCGAGGTGGCCCCACCCGTTCCCATCCCGAACACGGAAGTGAAACGCCTCAGCGCTGACGATACTGCCCGGGCAACTAGGTGGGAAAATAGGCCGCCGCCGGTACAAACAAATGAACCGCCAACGGGCGGTTTTTTTGTCCCGCAGGCCCGCTCCGGCGCGGCCGAAGGCCCTCCAGTAACCCGCCGCTGCCGTCGCGCGTTGTACTCAACAGACCTGGCGTTCCGGTCGTGTTGCAGGGCTGCCCGTCTGGGCAGGTTCCCTTCCACACAAGGATCGGCCGCTGCTACAATCGATGCCGAGACCCATTTTCACCCGGGCCATTTCCTTGTATCGGGAATCTGCCCCCAATCGGAGCCCCAATTTGTCCACTGATACCGCCCAGCCAGCAACCCCTGCCGCCGAAATGGAAATGGACATGGGGGCGCTCCTCGATTCGGAAGCCGCGCAGCCGAGCCATCTCCGCCGCGGTGAAATCGTCGAGGGGATGGTCATGGGCGCTTCTCCCGATGGCCTGATCGTCGACGTTGGCACGAAGACCGAGGCCGTCATCCCGCAGAGCGAGATGCTCTCGCTTGGCGTGGATGGGACCGCGCGCCTGAAGGCCGGCGACACCGTGAAGGTGATGGTCCTCCAGCCGTCCTCGGCCGAGGGGCACGCGATCGTGTCGCTGGACCGCGCCCGTGGCGAAGAGGGCTGGGATACCCTGGCTGCGCGCCACGAATCCGGCGAAATCTTCGAGGCGCAAGTCACGGGGCACAATCGCGGCGGCATCCTGGTGAACGTGGACGGCGTCAACGCGTTCGTCCCTCTCTCGCAAGTCGACAGCGTCCGCCGCGATGACCCCGACGCCGCCAACGCGCTCGCGAGTCTCGTCGGCAAAGCCGTGCGCCTCAAGGTCATCGAGCTGAACCGCAAGCGGAACCGGGTGATCCTCTCCGAGCGCGCGGCCATGGCCGATGTGCGCAAGGAACAGAAGGACAAGATCCTCGACGACCTGGAAGAGGGGACGATCCGGATCGGGCGCGTCTCGTCCATCACTGACTTCGGCGTGTTTGTTGACCTCGGCGGGGCTGACGGCCTGGCGCACATGACGGAACTGACGTGGGAGCGGGGCAAGAAGGCCAGGGATCTCTATAACATCGGAGACGAGGTCCAGGCTTACATCCTGAAGGTCGACCGCGAGACGAAGAAGATCTCGCTTTCGCTGAAGCGCGCCCAGCCGGAGAAGTGGGACAGCACGGTCAACCGCTTCGTCATCGGCCAGATCCTCATCGGGCGCGTCACGAAGTTGATGGCGTTCGGCGCGTTCGTCCGGCTCGATGGGCCGGTCGAAGGACTCATCCACATCTCCGAGCTTTCCAACCGGCGCATCCAGCACCCGAAGGACGTCGTCAAGGAAGGCGATGTCGTGCCGGTGAAGCTGGTGCGGATCGAGAAGGATCGTCACCGCCTTGGGCTGAGCCTTCGCCAGGCGCGGAACGACGCTGAAGCGATGGGCTTCGTGTTCGACCACGCCGGCATGGTGGTGGACTACCCCGAAGATGTGCGCGAGCAGTTCGGGCTGCCGCCGCGTGACGAAGGGGCTGTCGCCGCCGCGACAGCGGGTGGGCCGCGGAGCGAACCGCGAAGCGCGCAGGAGGCGATCGAGCGGGCAGTATCTCGCGACCCGGAGCCGGTCTCGGCGTTTGCGCACGCGTTCGCACAGGCGCTCGAAAACGCGGAGGCCACGCCGTTCGAGGAGGCCGATGCCGCGGCTGTCGTCACCGAAGCTCCGGCGGCCGCGGTGGCCGTCGCTGAGGCGCCCGCACCAGAAGCTCCGGCGGCCGAAGTGGCCGTCGCTGAAGCTCCGGCGGCCGAAGTTCCGGCGACCGAGGTGGCCGTCGCTGAAGCTCCCGCAGCCGAAGCTCCCATCGCCGAAGCGGCAGTAGCTGAGGCACCCGCAGCAGAAGCTCCTATTGCCGAAGCAGCGGTCGCTGAGGCGCCAGCCGAGGTCGTAGCACCACCTTCAGAGACCGAGGTTGACGCGCCGGCTCCCCAGGCAAAGAGCCGCGAAACCGGTACTTCCCGATCCCGTTCTAAGGATTCTTCCGAGGCGACGGTGACGCCGCCCGAGACGGATGATGGAAACGCCTCTCCGGAGGCTGAGGCGGTAGCTTCTACAGGGGAGAACGCTGCTGCTGAAGGTACTTAGTCGTTCCCGGGGCGTAACCCGAGGGGCTGGAGTGAAACATGGCCGATAGGTTCGACAAATTCACAGAACGCGCTCGTCGCGTGCTGACACTGGCGCAGGAAGAAGCGCACCGCTTCAACCACAACTACATCGGCACGGAACACATCCTCCTTGGGCTCGTACGGGAAGGCGATGGGGTAGCCGCCAAAGTCCTCGCGAATCTGGGAGTGGAACTCAACAAGGTCCGCTCGGCGGTCGAATTCATCATCGGCCGCGGCGACCGCACCGTCCTCGGCGAGATTGGGCTCACCCCCCGCGCGAAGAAGGTCATCGAGCTGGCTGTCGATGAGGCGCGCCGGCTGAGCCACAGCTACATCGGCACGGAGCACCTGCTCCTGGGCCTCGTCCGCGAAGGCGAAGGCATCGCGGCGGGCGTGCTCGAAAGCCTCGGCGTAAACCTCGAACGCGTGCGCGCCGAAACTACTCGCATCCTCAAAGACTCCGGCCCCCAGGCCGCGGCTGCGGGCGCTGGCGCCCGCCAGGCCACCCGCACCCCTACGGTCGATCAGCTTGGAATCGACCTTACGCAGGCGGCTCGCAACAACCAGCTCGACCCGGTCATCGGGCGGTCGAACGAACTCGAGCGGGTCGTCCAGATCCTCTCAAGGCGGACGAAGAACAACCCCGTGCTTATCGGCGAGCCAGGCGTCGGCAAGACGGCCATCGCCGAGCTGCTCGCGCAGCGCATCGTCAGCGGCGATGTCCCGGAGACACTCCAGGGCAAGCGCTTGCTCACGCTCGACATCGGCTCCCTGGTCGCCGGCACCAAGTACCGCGGCGAGTTCGAGGAGCGGCTGAAGAAGGTCATCGAAGAGATCAAGGGCTCGGGCAACTGCATCCTCTTCATCGACGAGCTGCACATGCTCGTCGGCGCAGGCGCGGCCGAGGGCGCCGTCGATGCTGCGAACATCCTCAAGCCGTCGCTCGCACGCGGCGAACTGCAGTGCATCGGCGCCACCACGCTGGACGAGTACCGCAAGCACATCGAGCGCGATGCCGCGCTCGAGCGCCGCTTCCAGCCGATCATCGTGGAGCAGCCATCGGTCGAAGAGACGGTCGAGATCCTCAGAGGCATCCGGCCCCGCTACGAAGAGCATCACAAGCTCAAGATTTCCGACGACGCGTTGACCGCGGCGGCGGAACTTTCGGCCCGTTACGTGATCGACCGCTTCCTCCCTGACAAGGCCATCGACCTTATCGACGAGGCTTCCAGCCGGGTGCGCATTCGCCGGGCGGCCACGCCGCCTTCGCTGAAAGAGGCGATGAAGGGACTCGAGAGCCTGCGGCGCGAGAAGGAACAGGCAATAACCGCCCAGCAGTACGAGTATGCCGCCGAACTTCGCGACCGGGAGCTCAAACTCCAGGAGAAGATCGGCGAGATGGGCGAATGGGAAGAGGGCGAGGAAGGCATCGCCACGCCCATCGTGACCGAGGAGGACATCTCCGAAGTCGTTTCGATGTGGACCGGTATCCCGGTTTCCCGCATCGCCAGCGAAGAGAGCGCTCGCCTGCTCAAGATGGAAGAGTCGATTAAGGGCCGGGTCATCGGCCAGAACGAAGCGGTCGAGAGCGTCGCGCGGGCCGTACGCCGCGCACGCGCCGGATTGAAGGATCCGCGTCGGCCGATTGGCGTGTTCCTCTTCTGCGGACCCACGGGCGTCGGCAAGACTGAACTCGCTCGCGCGCTCGCCGAATTCATGTTCGATTCACAGGACAACATGATTAAGCTGGACATGAGCGAGTTCAGCGAGAAGCACACCGTCTCCCGATTGGTCGGTGCGCCTCCGGGGTACGTCGGCTACGACGATGGCGGCCAACTGACCGACACCGTGCGGCGCAAGTCGTACTGCCTCATCCTGCTCGACGAAATCGAGAAGGCGCACCCGGAAGTCTTCAACCTGCTCCTCCAGATCTTCGACGAAGGCCGCCTGGCCGATGCCAAGGGCCGCAAGGTCGACTTCCGCAACACCGTCATCATCATGACTTCGAACGTGGGCTCGGACCTGATCAGGAAGGACTCCGGGCTTGGGTTCTCCTTCTCGGGCGACGACGTGAAATCGGCCGAGGATCGCTACACGCGAATGAAGGAAAAGGTGCTGACGGAACTCAAGGTAGTGTTCAAGCCGGAGTTCCTGAACCGCATCGACAGCACCGTCGTGTTCCACTCGCTCACACGCGAGGACATCCGGAAGATCGTCGACCTCGAGCTGACGAAGGTGGAAAAGCAACTGACGATGAAGGGCATCTCTATCGACGTGACGGATGCCGCGAAGGATTGGCTCGGCAACAAGGGCTACGACCAGGTGTTTGGCGCCCGGCCGCTGCGCCGCGTCATCCAGGACAACATCGAGGACCGCCTGAGCGAGATGCTCCTTGGGGGCATGTTCGGTTCGGGCGACAAGGTCCTCGTGGACCACAAGCCAGACGACGAAGGGGGGCTCGCGATCGAGACCGTGCGGGAGCCGGCTCCCGTCGCCTGACGCTGGAAACCGACGGTAAAGGCCGGCCGGGATTAACCGGCCGGCGATTTCCCGTCCCCTCCGCCCGCCTTGCTTTCGAGTGGCAGGAGACTGTACGATAGTAAACGGATCGCTATGCCCGGCGAATTCCCCACACACCATTGGTTCATTTCCTATCTCTTTGCGCCATTCGCCCATCGTTCCTGAAGGAGTTGCCACAGGATGACCACTACGCGTGACGTGGTGCGAGGGGGAGCTTTTGTCCCTCTCGAAGTCAAGACTTACGGAGTGATTCCGAACGTCCTTGAAATCCCAAGTCTCATCAAAATCCAGCTCGATAGCTTCGACTGGTTCAAGCGAGATGGCTTGAAAGAACTCCTCAGCGAAATTTCACCGATCCAGGACTTCACCGGTTCGAAGATGGACCTGGTCTTCGGCGACTACGAATTCCGCGACCCGAAGCATTCAATGGACGAGTGCCGCGACCGCGACATGACGTTCGCGGCGCCGCTCTTCGTCGATGTTGAGCTCCGCATCAAGGAATCAGGCGAGATCAAGGAGCAGCGGCTCTTCTTCGGCGATTTCCCGCTGATGACGGACAAGGGCACTTTCATCATCAACGGCGCCGAGCGCGTGGTCGTCTCGCAGCTCGTGCGCTCGCCTGGCGTGTACTACACGATTGAAACGGACCAGAACACGGGCAAGCGGCTCTGCCATGCCAAGCTCATTCCGAACCGCGGCGCCTGGCTGGAGTTCGAGACCTCGAACCGCGACGTGCTCTACGTCAAGGTCGACCGCAAGCGCAAGATTCCCGTAACGACGCTCATCCGCGCGATTGACGCCCCGGGCTTGCTGCCGGGCGACAAGGACAACCCGCGCTTCCAGAAGTATTGGGGCGCGACCGAAGACAAGCAGCGCGATGCCGCCCTGCGCGAGCTCGAAAAGGAGCTCGGCACAAACGACCGGCTCATGGCCATGTTCGAAGCGGTAGATACCAGCGACATCCGCGAGTTCATCGCCACGACCATCTCGAAAGAGCCCAAGCCGGAGACCGAGGGTGAGTGGAACAAGCACAACGCGTTGCTTGAGTTCTACCGCAAGATCCGGCCCGGCGACCCGCCGACGCACGATAACGCGCGCAACCTGCTGAACACGCTCTTCTTCTTCGCCCGCCGCTACGACCTTGGCCGCGTAGGCCGGCACAAGCTGAATAAGCGGCTCGAACTTGAGAACCCGACAGACCAGCGCTGGCTCCGGCCGTACGATCTGCTCAGCATCATCCGCGAGCAGGTGAACATTAATAACGGCCGCGGCCACGCGGATGACATCGACCACCTGGGCAACCGGCGTGTGCGTGCGGTGGGCGAACTCATCCAGCAGCAGTTCCGGGTGGGCCTGCTGCGCATGGAGAGGGTGGTCCGCGAGCGCATGACGATCACCGATCCGGAAGAGGCGACGCCGAGTGCGCTGATCAATATCCGCCCGGTGGTCGCTGCGATGAAGGAGTTCTTTGGCGGCAGCCAGCTCTCCCAGTTCATGGACCAGACGAACCCGCTTTCGGAACTCAACCACAAGCGCCGTTTGAGTGCGCTGGGCCCCGGCGGCCTCTCGCGCGACCGCGCCGGCTTCGATGTGCGCGACGTGCACCACAGCCACTACGGGCGCATCTGCCCGATCGAGACGCCGGAAGGCCCGAACATCGGACTCATCGGCTCGATGGCCACGTACGCACGCCTGAACGACTTCGGCTTCATTGAGACGCCCTACCGGCGCGTGTTGCGCGAAATTTCATCGGATGGCGAACTGCTGGGCCACCAGCTCCGCGAAGAGGCGCTCGACGACCACGGCAAGGCGATCGGCCAGCCCGGCGACATCATCGACCAGGCTACAGCCGCGAAGCTTGCGAAGGCTGGCCGCCGTGTTGTGATTCGACCGGTTGTGACGGGCGACATCGCCTACCTCACCGCCGACGAGGAAGACAAGTTCATCGTTGGCCAGGCCAACACGCTCCTCGACGCCTCCGGGCACTTCCTGGATGACAAAGTCGAAGCGCGCGTGGCGGAAGACTTCAAGATGGTGACGCCTGCCGAAGTCGACTTCGTGGACGTATCGCCCAAGCAGATGGTGTCGGTCGCTACCGCGTTGATCCCGTTCCTCGAGCACGATGACGCGAACCGCGCGCTCATGGGCGCCAACATGCAACGGCAGGCCGTGCCGCTGGTCCGCCCGGAAGTGCCACTGGTAGGCACGGGTATGGAGCGCCGGACGGCAGTCGATAGCGGGCACGTGAAGGTTGCTGGCGGCGACGGTGAAGTGATCGAGGCGACCGGCAACCGCATAGTCGTGCGCTACGACAACCCGGACCTGGGCGAAGTGGTGTATCCGCTGACGAAGTTCACGCGTTCGAACCAGGGAACGTGCCTGAATCACCGGCCGGTGGTCTTCCGCGGGCAGCGTGTCACGAAGGACGAGCCGCTGGCGGACAGTTCGAGCACGCAGGGCGGGGACCTTGCGCTCGGTCAGAACGTGCTCTGCGCGTTCATGAGCTGGGAGGGCTACAACTACGAAGACGCCATCATCATCAGCCAGAACCTGATCCGCGAGGACAAGTTCACCTCGATCCACATCGAGAAGCACGAAGTCGAAGCTCGAGACACCAAGCTGGGGCCCGAGGAGATCACACGCGACATCCCGAACGTCGGCGAGGAGAGCCTCAGCGACCTCGACGAGGACGGGATCATTCGCATCGGCGCCGAGGTCCGCGAAGGCGACATCCTGGTCGGCAAGATCACGCCTAAGGGCGAGACCGAACTGACCGCAGAGGAGAAGCTGCTGCGCGCCATCTTTGGCGAAAAGGCTCGCGAGGTGAAGGACACCAGCCTGCGCGTCCCCCACGGCGAGCGGGGCAAGGTGATCGATGTCCGGGTGTTCAGCCGCGAAGACCACGAGTCGTTGCCGGCCGGCGTGAACAAGCTCGTGCGCGTGAGCATTGCGCAGCGGCGAAAGATCTCGGAAGGCGACAAGATGGCCGGCCGCCACGGCAATAAGGGTGTGATCAGCCGGATTCTTCCGCGCGAGGACATGCCGTATTTGCCCGATGGCACACCTATCGAAATCATCCTCAACCCGATCGGCGTGCCGAGCCGCATGAACATCGGCCAGGTGCTGGAAACGCACCTTGGCTGGGCGGCGAACGTGCTCGGCTTCCGCGCCGTCACGCCCGTGTTCGATGGCGCGAAGGACATCGAAATGGACGACGCGCTCGCCCGCGCCTGGATGGCCATGGAATCGGGCGCGATGTACTACATCGACCCGCGCGACCGTGGCTTCGATATCGACCGTTGCGCATCGTGGATCGAGGACAAGGGCTACGACCCGCGACCCGTGCTTCTCAATCCGGAGAACGGCGCCGCCAGCCGCGCCTGCCTTGAGATCTGGCTGAACGAACACCGTGCCGCCAACGGCGAGCCGGCGCTGGCCAAGGGCCGGACGAACATCGAGAACCTGGAAGCGCAGGCCCAGCAGATCTACAAGGACACTGGAGTTGCGCCGCCGCTTTACGGAAAAACGATTCTCACCGACGGCCGCACCGGCGAAGCCTTCGACCAGCCGCTGACGGTCGGCTACATCTACATGCTCAAGCTCATCCACCTCGTGGAAGACAAGATCCACGCCCGCAGCACGGGTCCGTACTCGCTCATCACCCAGCAGCCGCTGGGCGGCAAGGCGCAGTTCGGCGGCCAGCGCTTCGGCGAGATGGAGGTGTGGGCGCTCGAAGCCTACGGCGCGGCGCACATCCTCCAGGAACTGCTCACCGTGAAGTCCGACGACGTCGTTGGGCGCGTGAAGACCTACGAAGCCATCGTGAAGGGCGAAGACGTTCTCGAACCGGGCGTCCCCGAATCCTTCAAGGTCCTTGTCAAGGAACTCCAGAGCCTTGGCCTTTCCGTTGAGGTGTCGAACGACGAAGGCGGCAGCGTCTCCTTCATCGACGACACGGCGAGCGACATGCCGGAACTGGGTATCAACCTTTCCGGCTTTGAAGCGGAGGATCTGTTCAATGCTCGAAGTTAACGATTTCAACCAGGTGCGGATCGCGCTAGCCAGCCCCGAGCAGATCCGATCGTGGTCGTACGGCGAGG
>JBGOVF010000250.1:0-4397 GCA_041477975.1 Tepidiformaceae bacterium | reverse complement strand
CCTTCGCGGGGACGCGGCTGGACGCGATCGGTGCGATCAACTACTCGACCTACGAGCCGACCGGGAACCCGGGGACGGTGCAGGCGATCTCTTTGCAGTTCGATATGGACTACAACCTGACCGATTCCACGACGTCGTGGCAGGGCCGGCTTGTTTACGAGCCGTACTTCACGAACACCGTGACCAAAGGCACCTGGCAAACCTGGGACCCGCTTGCGGGCAAGTGGTGGGCGACCGGCAGTCCCGGGAACACGAAGTGTCCGCAGAGCAACCCGTGCACGTGGTCGAAGGTGTTGCAGGAGTTCCCGAACGCAGGCATTCGCGTGTCGGTTGGCGGGCTGGAGTTCAAGGCGGGGAGCGGCTGGCCGGCCAACTGGCAGGGCAACGTCGATGCGTTCGTCATCGTCGTCGGGGATGAGGGGAAGGCGTTCGACTTCGAGCCGTAGCGGAGGTTTCAGGTATCAGGCTTCGGGTGTCAGGAGCCGGGGGTGGAGGACGTGGAGGCGGCGCTAGCCCAGCTTGAACGTCTCGATCGCGTTCTTGCGCAAGTAGAGTTCGAGCACGCTGTCCTTCAACGGCACTTCCCAGCCTTCCTTCGAGCAGCGCTGCATCGGGAGAATCGGGTAGTCGCTGGACCACATGACCTTGTGCCCGGCGCGCGTGTTCGCGACCTTCCAGATCTCCTCCGGAACGTGCTTCGGCGCGAAGCCCGAGGTGATCAGGCGGAAGTTGGCGTGCTTCTGGAGCAACGCCGCCGTCTCCATCTGCCACGGGTGGCCCACATGCGTCGAGACGACCATCAGCTCGGGGAACGCGATGCAGACTTCGTCCAGGTGCATCGGCCGCTGCGTTTCGCCGAACCGCAACGGGCCCGGGATGCCGACGTTAATTTTGACAGGGATGCCGAGTTCCACGCATTTGGCGTAGACCGGGAAGTAGACGGCGTGGTTCGGCGGAAGACCGACGAGCGCGGGCATCATCCAGCAGGAGTTCATGCCGTAGTCGCGCACCGCGCGTTCCAGCTGCCGGACGGCGGTCATCACGCCGGTGGGGTCGATGCCGACGCAGCCATAGAAGCGGCCGGGGTACTGTTTAATCATCCCGGCGACCTTCTCCAGCACCTTGTCGAGGGCTGCGTCGTTGTTGTTCTGGCCCACCATGTACGGCCGCTCCGGCACGCCGCCGGCGCTGGCTGTGACGATGCCGAACTCGATGCCCGATTCGTCCATGTCCGCCACCATTTCATCGATCGTGGCGCCGTTGATCATCGCCTTCGAATCCTTGAACCAGCGGGCGATGTTCGGGTCGATGACCCGCGTTTTGTCGTTCGGATCGGAAGGGAGGTTGAGGAACGGGTCGACGAGTTTGAATGGGGGCATGGCTGAGTCTCCTTGGTTGATTTAGGGCATGAACGAACCGGCGTTGACGTGCAGCGTCTGGCCGGTGATGTACCTGGATTCGGGAAGCGCCAGGAAAGCCACCGCGGAGGCGATGTCTTCCGGCTGAATGACGACGCGCATTGGGTTGGCGATCCGGCCCGCGCTCGCCTCTTGCTGGAGCCGCTCTTCGTCGCCGAACTGGCCGCGGGTCATGGCGGTATCGGTCAGGCCGGGCGCGACGACGTTCGCCGTGATGCGCATCCGGGCGACTTCGCCGGCAACGGACTTGGTCAGAGCGATGATTCCCGCTTTCGAGGCGGCGTACGGACCGCTCCCCGGCCCCACCCGCACGGCCGTGCCCGAGGCGATGTTCACGATCCGCCCGTAGCGGGCCTCCACCATCGCCGGGACGACGTTCTTGCAGAACAGGTAGCAACCGCGCAGGTTCACTGCGAGCACGAGGTCCCAGTCCTCTTCTGCAATGTCCTGCACGCGGCCGCCGCGTGAGATGCCGGCATTGTTCACGAGGATCGCGGGCGCGCCGAACTCGCCCGTCGCGCGCGCGACCGCGTCCCGGACCTCGGCGCTTTTCGACACGTCTGCCTGCACGGCGCAGGCACGCGCACCGGCTTTGCGAAGCTCCGCCGCCGCCGCCTCGGCGCCCTCTCCGTTCTGGTCGACGATCGTGACCGCTGCGCCCCCGGCCGCCAACCGTTTCGCAATGGCCAGCCCAATTCCGGAGGCCGCGCCGGTCACGATCGCCGCCTGCCCCTCGAAGGGCCGCGTCCCCACGGTCAGGCCACCGGCGCTGCGGTAAGCGATGAGAGTCGCCCCGCGCGCTCAGCCTGGTGGGCGTAGTCGCGTTCCTTGATTCCCGGGAGAATCTCGCGCCCGAATAGCTCCAGCGAGGCCATGATTTTGTCGCGCGGGTAGCCGCCCACCTGCGAGAGCAGGATCACCTGGTCCACGCCGCTCCCTTCGTAGGCACGCAACGATTCTTCGACTAACGCGGGCGGCCCGAAAATCCCCAGCGAACCGGGGTCTGCGTGGTCGACGTTCGCGACCTGCATCCCATCGCCGAAGCTCTCCCGAAGGTCGATGCTCTCCGGCATCTTCTGCCCGGGGTTGAAGTAGAAGTTGATGGCGTGCTGGAAGAACTTCATGGCCTTGAAGGCTTCGTGCGCTTCCGGAGCGTTGTTCGTGCAGGCGAACCCGGTCACGACCGCCAGGTTCGCGTTGATCGTCTTGCCGAGTGGTTCGCAGCGTTCGCGCATCGCATCGGCGTAGGTCTTCGCGTAGCGCGTTGCCAGCTCGGGCCGCACGCCGAACGAGAAGTTGAGCGCCCCCAGCCCGAACTGCGCCGCCTCCGCGATCTTCGGTCCGCGGTTGCAGGCGACCCAGAGCGGCGGGTGCGGCTTCTGGTACGGCTTCGGCACCACGCTCCGCCGGGGCATCGAAACGTATTCGCCTTCATGCCCCGGGTAGATGTCTTCCGTCATCATCCCGACAGCGGCGCGGAGGCCTTCTTCCCAGGCAGCGCGCTTCGTCTCCCGGCTGACGTTGAAGCCGTCGAGCTCGATGTCCGACGTGGCCTCGCCCGTGCCGAACTCCACCCGGCCATCCGAGACGTGGTCCAGAGTCGCGATGCGCTCCGCCACGCGGGCGGGGTGGTTGAAACCGGGCGCGGTGAGCATGATCCCGTGGCCCAGGCGGATGTTCTTCGTGCGCTGGCTGGCCGCGGCAAGGAGCACCTCAGGGGCGGCGCAGTGGCAATACTCCTCGAGGAAGTGGTGCTCCACCGCCCAGACGTAGTCGATGCCGATTTTGTCGGCGAATTCGATCTGCTCCAGGGCTTCCTTGATGACGGCGTGTTCGCTTTCGGGCCGCCACGGCCGGGGAGTCTGGAGTTCGTAGAAAATGCCGATCTTCACGCCGCCATCCGTAGCGCTTCGTCCGCGCGCGGGGCCGATGATAGTTGCATCCCGCTCGCCTCGCAACGGCTCGGGTTGATTTTCCGCACCACGAGGGCCTCTGTGATTGCGGAAGGCAATCACCCGGGGTCAGCTCACGCGCTGGATCCGCCGTCCACTGCGATCGCCTGGCCATTCACGAACGAGGCAGCGCCGGATGCCAGCCAGAGCACCGTCCGGGCAATCTCCTCCGGCTGGCCGTGACGTCCCATGACGCTCCGCTCGGCAAGCCGCTCCTTCAATCGCGGGTTCGGCGCCATCAGCCGCTCCAGCATCGGCGTCTCGATAGCGCCGGGGCAGACCGCGTTGATGCGTAGCCCGGCCTTTCCGTAATCGAGTGCGGCGGACTTTGTCAGCCCGAGCACGCCGTGCTTGCTCGCGCTGTAGGCGGCAGTCCGCCGCCCTCCGCGCAGCCCGGCCGTTGAGGCGATGTTGACGATGGCTCCACGGCCGGCCCCAAGCATTACGCCGATCTCCGCGCGCATGCAGAGCCACACGGACTTCAGATTCACCGCGAGCACTGTGTCCCACTCGTCTTCGGTCAGTTCGGCCGTGAGCTTGGCCGGTCCGGTGATCCCCGCGTTGTTCACTGCGATGTCGAGCCCGCCGAAGCGCTCGACCACCCTCGCGACGGCCGCCTCGACGCTCGCCGCCGCGGTAACGTCCACGGGAAGGAACAAGGACCGTCCCGGACGGGCCGCTTCCAACTCCGCCGCAACCGCCGCGCCGCGTTCAGCGTCGCGGTCGAGGATGGCAACGTTCGCGCCGGCCGCCGAAAACGCTCGCGCCGTTGCTTCGCCGATACCCGAGGCCCCGCCCGTCACCAGCGCCGTCTTTCCTTCGAACTCGCTCATTGAGCCTCTAACGCGGGTCCCGCTGCTCGCGGAACGCTATCAGGCTCTCATCGGGCAGGTGAACAGCGGCCGATTTCTGGCTCTCCATCGGCTCGCTCGCCAGCTGCTTGCGGCCTTCGTACACCCAGCCCTCGAATCGTTCGGCCCACTCCCAGATGGCCGACACCTCGGTCGCGAAGACGTCCACGTGCGTG
>JBGOVF010000016.1:0-14102 GCA_041477975.1 Tepidiformaceae bacterium | reverse complement strand
GTTCCCGCCCAAGGTCGTCGCCGATACGCAGGTCAGCCATGCGCGCAATGGAGTTCGCGCGAGCAAACCGCAACACCTTGATCCCCCGCACGCCCACCAACCGGCCGCCTCCTGCAAGCGGCCGGCAACCCGCGCAGACCAGCCCGCCGGCCGTGCCCGAGAGCAAGGCCTCGGTCTCGGGTAGCCTGGCCCCACAAACGGCGCAGGCATCGAACTGCAGTTCGAACCCCGTGAGCAGGAGCAGGTGGATCTCGTAGTGCCTGACGACATGCGGAGGAGCGCCAGCCTCCAGGGCGTCGAGCGTGTCCAGCAACAATTCGTAGATGCCCGGCTGCTCGACGTGTTCGGCGGTAAACCGGTCGACGAGCTCTGCGCAGTAGAGCGCGGCCGCACTGAGCTCGAGGTCGTCGTGAATGCCCCGGTAGGAAGTCAGCGTCTCGGCCTGCGTGAAGACATCCAGCGTTCGCCCGCGTGCCAGCAGCAATTTGCTTCGGGTCAGCGGCTCGAGGTGCCCCCGCATCCGGCTCCGTGGTTTGCGCACACCGCGTGCGACCGCGTCGAACTTGCCGGCGTGTGGGCTCAACACGGTGAAGATGCTGTCGGCCTCGCCGATATTGCGGCGGCGGAGGATGACGCCCTCGACGTTGTAGACGCGAGGCCGTTCTGCCACGGCTAGATCTCCTGGCGCCCTTCGAGGGCTCTCGCGAGCGTTATGTCGTCTATGTACTCCAGGTCGGCGCCGCTCGGCAGCCCACGCGCCAGGCGCGTCACGCGCACTCCGGATGGCCCGATGAGCCGCTGAATGTACATCGAGGTCGCTTCGCCTTCGAGCGAAGGATTCGTAGCCATGATCACCTCCGAAACCTCGCCGTCTTGCAGCCGAACGACCAGTTCCCGCACCCGGATGTCCTCTGGGCCAATCCCTTCCATCGGGTTCAAGACGCCGTGGAGGACGTGATACCGGCCCTTGTAGCCCGTCCGCTCGATCGCGAGGATTTCGAGGGCCTGTTCGACCACGCAGATCATCGAGCGGTCGCGCCGCGAATCCTGGCAATACCCGCACGGATCGACCTCTGTGATGTTCAGGCAAACCGAACAGAGCGAAATGCGCGCCTTTACGTCCTGGATGGCCGTCGCCAGGCCGAGCGCGTCATGCTCGCTGCTGCGGAGGATGTGGTAAGCAAGGCGCTGCGCTGACTTCGGCCCAATCCCGGGCAGTTTGTGAAACGCATCGATGAGCCGGGCAATGGGCTCCGGCGTGCTGGCGGTCGCCTCGGGCATCGTCGCTAGCCGATGCCCAGCCCCGGCAGGCCAAGGCCGCCGGTGATGGCGCCAAAGGACTTCGACTGCAGCTCGGCGGCCTTTTCCGACGCGTCGGCGATGGCGGCCATGATCAGGTCCTGCAACATCTCGACATCGGCGGGGTCAACGACCTCGGGCTCCAACACGATCGCCGTGATTTTCTGTTCGCCCGACATCGTCACGCGCACCGCGCCCCCGCCGGCGCTGCCTTCAATTGCGGTGGCGGCCAGTTCCTGCTGAGCCTTGGCCAGCATTTCCTGGGCGGCCGCGAGCGCGTTCCCGCCACCACCCATGCTGCTTCGGCCCGCCAGCCCGCCGCCGCGGCGGAGGTAGCGGTTGTTGCCGCTGCTCTTCGCCATTGCCCTACTCCTTCCCCACCGGAGTGGCGCCGATCGCCCGCGCTGCTTCAGCGAGGTGCCCGCGGCGGGTTTCCCGGCGTGGACCCGTGTCTTCGCCGTCAGCCAGGCGCACTTTCAGGCGGACGGCTCGGCCGAGGAGCGCCTCCGCCTGCTGCTCAACGAGCGTCCGCCCGTCCTTGTCGACCTTCTCCATTGGCAACGGCCGGCGAAACGCGAGTTCGAGCTCCTCGCCGTCCATGGAAATTACCTCGATCGGGCTGTTCAACCACTGAGCGAGGCGCGGGTTCACGACCGCACACCTCTCGTACAGGTCCTTCAGGAAGCGCTCTTCCCGAGACAGCGGCGCGCCGCTCGGAATGGTCGGCACCGGCGCTGACGTGCGCCCGCCCGCTACCGCCGCCGAACGCGCGGCCGGGGCGGCCAACGGCGCACTGGCCGCAGGCAACCCGCCGCCCAGGATGGCAGCTGCGCACGCGACTTCGAGTGGGATCGGGCTGGCCGGATCGAGACGAAAGTCCGCCTTCGCCAGCTCTGCTATCGCGCCTGCTATCGCGCGGGCGCCAACGCCTCCTTCCAGCGCGAAGCCGACGATAGCGGCGTTGGGGTCCTCGGGCCGCGCCTGCTTTTTCAAAACCTGGGGAAGCACATCGCGGAGGACGTCGATCGCGGTTCGCGTGAACCGGGCCACGTCGATCCCGTCGTCCGCGATCGATCGGGCGATAGCCAGGGCCGCGGCCAGGTCCTCGGCGAGAAGTGCCTGCACGAGCCCACCAGTCCGGGCGTCCTGGACGAGGCCGAGCGACTCGAGCACATCTCCGGTGGTGGGAGAGTCGCCGTAGCGTGCCGTCACCTGCTCCAGGAGGGTGATCGCGTCGCGCAGTCCGCCTCGAGCCTGTACGCCGATCGCCAGCAGGCCCTCTTCAGGCACGGAGAACCCTTCCTGCTCGCAGATGAAGCGCAGCCGGCCGACCATCGCGTCGTTCGGGACGCGATGGAAGTCGTACCGTTGGCAGCGTGAGATGACCGTGGGCGGAACCTTGTGAAGATCGGTCGTGGCGAGAATGAAGATCGCGTGAGGCGGCGGCTCCTCGAGCGTCTTGAGCAGCGCGTTGAAGGCGCCGTCGGTGAGCATGTGCACTTCGTCGAGGAGGTAAACCTTTTTCGAGAGGTCACTGGGAGCGAAGTTGATCTTCTCCCGGAGGTCGCGAATGTCTTCGATCCCGCGGTTACTTGCAGCATCCATCTCGATCAGGTCCAGCGCCGCGCCGCGACTGATGGCGAGGCACGAATCGCAGCGGTTGCATGGTTCGCCGTCGGCCAGGTGCGCGCAGTTCACAGCCCGCGCGAGGATTCGCGCCGTGGTTGTTTTCCCGGTCCCACGCGGCCCGCTGAAGAGGTACGCGTGGGCTACCTGTTTCGATGCCAGCGCGTTCCGAAGTGTGCGGACGACGTGATCTTGCCCGACAACCTCATCGAATCCTTGAGGCCGCCACTTACCGTAGAGCACGGGCACCCCTGGCCGGTGGAATGAACTCCAGTATAGAACAGATGTGCAGGACGAACGAGCCGTACGCGCTAGTCGTGATGCTCGTGGATAAGCCCCAGGTCACCCAGGTAGTGCTCTTCGCGCTCGCGCATGCGCGCTTCATCGCTCTCGCTCTCCACGTGATCGTAGCCGCAGAGGTGAAGGATGCCATGCGTCAGGAGATGCGCCAGCTCGGCGTCGAGGGGATGGCCCATCTCCCTCGCTTGCCTGGTCGCCGTCGGCAGCGCGATCGCGATGTCCCCAAGCAGCTTCTGGTCCGCCAGCCCCTGCACGAAGTCATCCGCTTCATCCGGAAACGACAGGACGTCCGTCGGTTCGTCGATGCCAAGAAACTGGAGGTTCATCGCCCGGATCTCGTCGTCGTCCGTGACGAGAATGGCGAGCGCGGTCCCTTCGGCGACCGACTCCCCCGACATCACGCGCTCCGCGAGGCGGTGAAGGGACGCGACGTCCATGTCGGGCGCCTCGACCGTAACCTCGATGGAGATGTCGTACGCGATGGCTGCCGTCCTTTAATGCTGGGCGAAGATCTCGACTGCATTGTGCGCGGCGGAGATCAACGGCATCGGCACGATGCCGAACACGAGCACGCCTATCGTCGCAACGCCGAGCGCCATTCCGATCGAGGGCGAAGTGGGGATCTTCGCCCCGTCAGATGACTCGCCGAGGAACATCTGGCGCGCCACGGAGAGATAGTAGTAGCCGGAAATCACGCTGTTCAGCACGCCGATGATAACCAGCCAGGCGAGATCCGCCCGGATGCCCGCGTTGAAGATGTAGATCTTCGCCCAGAACCCCACGGTGGGAGGGATGCCCGTCAGCGATACAAGGCAGAACGCCAGCGCCACCGTGAGGAATGGGGAACGCTGCCACATGCCAGCGTAATCCTTAATCTGGTCGCTCCCAATCTTCTGGGAGATGGCGATCACCGCGACGAAGGCTCCGAGGTTCGTGAACGCATAGGCCGCGACGAATAGCAGGACTCCACTGGCGCCGAGTGTGAACTCGTGACCGGAAACCGAGATCGCCGCGAGGCCGATCATGAACGTTCCTGCCTGGGCGATGGACGAATAACCGAGCATCCGCTTGATGTCGGTCTGGACGATCGCCATCACGTTGCCCAGCGTCATCGAGACCGCCGCCAGTACGGCGAAGATCATCGACCAGTCGTCGCTCAAGAACCTGGCGCCAAGCGCTTCAAAGAAGACACGCGTGATGACGGCGAACGCCGCCGCCTTCGACCCGACCGAAAGGAACGCCGCCACCGGGGTCGGCGCGCCCTGGTACACGTCCGGGACCCACATCTGGAACGGGACGACCGCCATCTTGAACCCGAAGCCGGCGATCAACAGGCACATCGCAAGCACGAGCACCGCCCGGTGGCTCTCGCCGTCGGCCTGGATCGAGCCGGCGATGTCGACAAGGAGCGTGGTCCCCGTCACTCCGTACAGGAGCGCCATGCCGTACAGCAGCAGCGACGACGCCACCGCGCCGAGTAGCAGGTACTTCAGGCCGGCTTCGCTCGATCGCTGGTCCTTTCCCCAGCCCGCCAGGATGTACTGCGGGATCGAAGACAGCTCGAGCGCAAGGAAGATTGTGATCAGGTCGCGGGCCGCCGAGAGGAACATCAGGCCGGAGCAGGTCGTGAGCACCAGCGCGTAATACTCGCCCTGCCCGCGCCCCTCGCGATTCACCCAATCGATCGAGGCGAGGACTACGGTCGCGGTGATTCCTGCGAAGAGGAAGTAGAAGAATACCGAGTACTGGTCCAGCGCCAGCGTCCCATCGAACCAGGTCTTGTAGTCGTCGCGCGCCACCCACGACGTGGTCCAGAGTGCGGACACAACAAGACCCACGAGCGCGATGTATGGGAGCACGCGCCGTTGCTGCGGCATCAGGGCATCGATGAGCAGGACGACGGCGGCCGCGGCCAGCACGGCGAGCTGGGGACCAACGACATCGATGCCAGTCATGCGCCCACCCGCAACATGATCGAGTCCACTGCCGGGCCAATCATGTCCATCATGAGCGCCGGGTAAACACCCAGCACGACGACGAGCGCCGCCAGTACGACGACGACCGAATGCTCCCACCAGTGACGCTGGTCGCTCACGTCATCCCATTCGTGGCGAACTGGCCCGAAGACAACGCGTTGCAACATCCAGAGCACGTAGCCGGCGGATAGCACAACGCCGAAGATCGACATGAGCACGGCCCACTCGTAACGCTGGAACGTCCCGAGGAAGACCGTGATCTCGGCGATGAACCCACCGAGGGCCGGGAGGCCGAGGCTCGCGAAGCCAGCAAACACCATCCCGGTCGTGATGAGCGGCATCTGTCGGGCCAGCCCGCCCAATCGGGAGATCTCGCGCGTGTGCGTGCGCTCGTACATGAGGCCCACCATCACGAACAGCAGGCCCGTGATGACCCCGTGCGCCAGCATCTGGTAGGTGGCGCCCACCAGGCCCACTTTCCCAAGCGCTCCAATCCCAAGCAGCACCAGCCCCATGTGGCTCACCGACGAGTACGCGATGAGCCGTTTTACGTCGGTCTGGCGCAACGTGATGAAAGCGCCGTACAGCACGCTGACCGACCCGATGACAGCGAACCAGATGCTGTAGTCGTCCGCCTGTTTCGGCATGATGGTCACGCACATGCGGATGATCCCGTAGCCGCCCATCTTCAACAGCACACCGGCAAGCATGACCGAGACGGCGGTGGGCGCATCGCTGTGGGCGTCCGGCAGCCAGGTATGGAGCGGCACGATAGGCAGCTTCACGGCGAATCCGATGAACAACAGCAGGAACACCCACGTCAGCGGGATCAAGGTGCCCTGGAAGTTAGCCTGCCCAAGCTTCTCGATATCGAACGTGTCCTGGTTGAACGCCAATACCAGGATGCCGACGAGCATGAACGCCGACCCCGCGATGGTGTACAGCACGAACTTCGTCGCCGAATACTCCTTGCGCCCCGAACCCCAGACGGCGATGAGAAGGAACATCGGGAACAACTCCAGCTCCCAGAAGAGGAAAAAGAGCAGGAAGTCCAGCGCGCAGAACACGCCGATCACGGAACTCGAAAGGAGCAGCAGGCAAGCGAAGTACGCCCGCGGCCGCATCGTGATGCTGAACGAGACGAGCACCGACGCCAGCGTCAGGAACGTGGTCAGCACCAGCAGCGGCATGCTCAGCCCGTCCACGCCGAGGAAGTACTGCAGGTTGAACGAACCGATATCGACCCATTCGCGCCGAACGACAAACTGGAAACCGCCCTGGTCCAGGTCGAACGCGAAGAACATCTGGATCGAAAGGCCAAGGATTGCGAGCGAGGCGACGAGCGCGATCCACTTCGCCTGCTGCTCGTAGCGCTGGGGCAGCACCATCACCACGAGCGCCGCAACCGCGGGGATGAAGATGAGGAGGCTCAGTTGCACGTTCGGCCTCCTATAGCGGGTTCGCCGCGTATACGGCGACCACGATGATGATGACGCCGGCCCCGATCGCCAGCCCGTAGCTCTGCACTTGCCCCGTTTGCACCACGCGCAGCCGCGTGCTCAGCTCCCGCCCGAGTCGGCCAGTGGCGTTCACAATCCCATCGACCACGTACCGGTCATTAGCCTGGAGAAGCGCGTTCCAACCGCGCTGAAGCACCGTCTTCACGAGGAAATCTTCGTAAAGCCTGTCCAGGTAGTACTTGTTCTCGAAGAGCAGCGCGAACGGCGCGAAGGTCGCTCGCAGAGACTCCGACGTGACCCAGCGCCGGTAATAAATCGCGTAGGCTGCCCCGATTCCCGCAAGTGCGATCAACGTCGAACTGATCGCAATCCCGAATTCGAAGCTGCTGCCCTCTTCCCGCACTGCCGGCAACGCCCCGTTGATGAAGTTGCCAAACGTCTCGTGATAGGCGAACCAGCCCGCCGCGATCGCCGGGATCGAGAGCAGGATCAACGGACCCGTCATCACCCACGAGGATTCGTGCGGATGTTTCGGGTCGCCGTGAAAGTGCGAGTCTTCGTCGTGGTGGTCAACGGGCTCGCCGCCCTTGTACTCGCCGTAAAAGGTCAGGAAGATCGCGCGGAACATGTAGAAGGCGGTCATGAAAGCGACGGTCGCGCCGACGGCCCAGAGCGCGTGGTTGTGACGCCATGCGTCGAGCAGGATCTCGTCCTTCGACCAGAAGCCCGCCAGCGGAAAGATCCCGGCGAGGCTGAGCGACCCGATCAGGAACGTCCAGAAGGTGATCGGCATGTACTTCCGCAGCCCGCCCATCTTGCGCATGTCGAACGTGTTGGTGGAGTGGTTGACGGAGCCGCTTCCGAGGAACAGCAGTGCCTTGAAGAAGGCGTGCGTGAACAGGTGGAAGATCGCCGCCACATACCCAAACGACCCCAGCGCCAGCATCATGTAGCCCAGTTGACTGATCGTGGAGTACGCCAGCACCCGCTTGAAGTCCGTTTGGACAATGGCGATGGTGGCGGCGATGAGCGCCGTAATCGCGCCGATCCACGCGACTACGTCTCGCGCGTCCGACGACGCTTCGAACACCGGGAAGAACCGCGCCACCAGGTACACTCCGGCAGCCACCATTGTCGCCGCATGGATGAGCGCCGAGACCGGCGTGGGGCCTTCCATTGCGTCCGGGAGCCACACGTGGAGGGGGAACTGCGCGCTCTTGCCCGCCGCGCCCGCGAAGATACCGAGCGCGAAGAGCGTAACGATGTAGCCCTTCGCGTCGCCGCTGGTCGCCCAATCCTGGACAGCGGCAATGTCGAACGTCCCCGCCCGCGTCCACACGAGCAGGATCGCCGCCAGCAGCCCGAGGTCGCCGATGCGCGTGACGATGAACGCCTTCTTGGCGGCCGCCGCGGCGCTCGGCTTGTGGTACCAGAACCCGATCAGCAGATAGCTGCTCAGGCCCACCAACTCCCAGAAGATGAACAGCTGGAAGAGGTTGTCCGCCAGCACCAACCCGAGCATCGACGTCGTGAAGAGCGCCATGTGGGCGAAGTAGCGGCCGTAGCCGGGGTCACCCTCCATGTAGCCGATCGAGTACACCTGCACGAGCAGCGACACCGTCGTGACAACGACCAGCATGATGGCGGTCAGTCCGTCGATCCGGACGCCCAGGTTCACGACCAGCGGGCCGGCACTGAACCACTCGTGCGAATGCGTCGCGATACCGCCGTCGGCGTCGATCACGTTGAAGAGGACGGCGAAGCTGATCGCGCAGGCCACTCCGACGCCCAGGATCGTGAGATAGCCTGACACCACGCCGAGCTTCCGGCCGTAGAGCACGATCAGCGCCCACGCGAACAGCGGGGCGCACAGGATCGCCCAGAGCCACTCTTCGCCAATGGATGGGGGACTCGCGACCGATTCGAGGAACAGCATCGGTTAGATCTTCCTCAGGATTTCGCGCGCGACATGCGCCTTGCCCGACGGCACGTAGAGCGTGCGTTCGTCCCGCATCGAAGCCTTTTCGCCCCGGCCGATTGGCGGCAACACGCGCACCGAGAGGCCCTCCGCGGCGAATAGTTCGCACCACGTTTCGGCCACGTAGGCGTTGCGGACGGTCATGAATTCAACCCACATCGGCTTACGACTTCAACAGGTCCAGGCGGTCCACATCCACGGTGTCGCGGTTGCGGTAGACGGAAACGGCGAGGGCGAGGGCGACCGCGGCTTCGGCCGCGGCCACGGTGATGACGAACACCACGAACGTCTGGCCGGAGACCGGCCGGTCGCTCACAGAGAATCGAGAGAATGTGATGAGCGTCAGGTTGACGGCATTGAGCATCAGCTCCACGCCCATGAGCACCCCGATCGCGTTCCGCTTGCTCAGCGCGACTCCGAGCCCCATCGCGAAGAGGATGGCGCCGACCACCAGGAAGTGCTCGATCCCCACGTTCATGCGAGTGCGTCCTCCGCCTCTTCCTGCGGCGTGCGCGCGAGCATGATCGAACCCACGAGGGCCGCCGTCAGGAGCACCGAGGCGATCTCGAACGGCAGCACCCAGGTGCCGAGCAACGCTTCACCGAGGTCGAACGCGGACAGGTCCGGCGACGTGGAGAGCACGTGCCAGTTCGTATCCTGGATAACGAAGATGAACACCGCCGCCAGGCAGACGGCCAGCAACCAGGCGGGCGCAGCCATCTTCGTCTCACCGTTGTCGCGACCGGCCCGTGGCGTCAGCAGCACCGCGAACAACACCAACACCGCGATCGCACCGACATAGATGATGACCTGCGCCATCGCGATGAAGTCCGCCGAGAGAAGGACGAAGAAGCCGGCAATCCCAATGAACGTCACGATCAGAAACAGCACCGCGTGCAACAGGTTCCGCGAAGCCATCACGCCGCCCGCCGAGACAAGCGTCAGCGCGGCCAGCACCCAGAACGCAGCCGTGACCCCGAAGCCGTCCACTAGCGTCCGTCCCCTTTCGCCGCCGCCACCACGGGAACGTAGCCGCGCGCTTCCTTCATCATTCGCGGCTTCAAGGGGTTGCGCTCCGGGCGGTACCCGAGGAATCGCGACCAGGCGACGATCACCGCTGCCGCGATCGCGATGTTCAAGACGGCGAAGCCGTAGAGGGCCACGTCGTTGAGATCGCCTTTCACCCAGATGATGCGCTCGGTCGCGACCACGAACAGGTTCGCGAGAGCCACGGGCAACATGAACTTCCACGCGAATGTCATGAGCTGGTCGCTGCGCAATCGCGGGAGTGTCCCGCGTGTCCAGATAAAGAGGAAGTAGAAGAGGTGCGTCTTGCCGATGATGATCAGCCAGGGCGGGAACCAGCGGTCCAGTCCAAACATCGACCAACCGCCGAGGAACACGGTCGCGCCGAAGGCCGCGGCCGCCAATGCGTAGCCAATATCCATGCCGTAGAACAGGCCCCACTTCATCCCGGAGTATTCCGTCAGGTATCCGGCGACGATTTCGCTTTCGGCCTCCGCGATGTCCGTCGGCGTCCGGTTCAGCTCGGCACTGACGCAGATGAAGTAGATGACGAACGCGAGCGGCTGCAATAGCACCAGCCAGATGTGGTGTTCCTTCGTCCAGAACACCATGTCCTGAAGGCTCAAGGTTCCCGTGAACAACACCACACCGAGCAGCGCCAGCACGAGCGGCACTTCGTAGCTGATGGTCATCGCCACGATGCGCATTGCCCCGAAGAGGCTGTACTTGTTGTTCGCGCTCCAGCCGGCCATGAACGCAGCGAGCACTGGCAACGATGAGATCGCGAGGAAGTACAGCAGCCCGACGGGAATGTTCGCGAGGATCATCCTCGGGCCGAATGGGATCACGGCGAAGAGCAGTACACAGGGCGCCACGAACACGATGGGCGCGATGTACATCACCGCCCGGTCGGCCGAAGTGGGCGTGAGCGCTTCCTTCTGCATCAGCTTGATCGCGTCTGCAATCGGCTGGAGTAGCCCAAACGGCCCAACCCGGTTGGGTCCGTAGCGCGACTGCATGCGGCCGATGATTTTGCGCTCCCCGTACACGCCTACGATCAGCTGCGATGGCAGGACGAAAATCAGGAAACTCGCCACGAACCCGATGAGCGGCGCCAGCACGTAGACGATGCCCTGCGGCAGCACCTTGTCGGCGTTCTCGAGAATCAACCTCGAGATGTTCGAAAGGTCCCGGATGTCATACCAGTTGCCGGAGGCGCCGTCGACAAGGAAGGGCAGAGCCATCAGCGGTCAACCTCTCCGACGACGATGTCGATCGAGCCGAGAACGACGATAGCGTCGGCCACCGTGCCCCCGACCGTCATCTCCTTCAGCGCCGAGAGATTGATAAAGGATGGCGGGCGAATGTGGAAGCGGTAGGGCGACGGGCCCTCGTCACTCACCAGGTAATAACCGAGCTCGCCCCGCGGGCCCTCGACTCGCGCATAGGCTTCGCCTGCCGGCGGCCGTAACGCGAGCGGTACCTGCGTGCTGTGCGGTCCGCCAGGTAGCCCGTCGAGAGCCTGCTCGATGATCTTGCAGCTCTGGCGCATCTCCTCCAGCCGCACGAGGAAGCGGTCGAAGCTGTCGCCCTGGTAGCCAATCGGGATTTCGAAGTCGTACTGCTCGTAGCCGCAGTAGGGGTCCGCCTTGCGAATGTCCCACGCGATCCCGCTCCCTCGTAGCATCGGCCCGGCAAGGCTCGAATTGGTCGCCATCTCCGGCGTCAACACGCCCACGTTGCGGGTCCGCACGAGAAAAATCTCGTTCTGGACGAGCAGCCCTTCCATCTCGTCGATGAACTTCGGGAACTCCTTGAGAATCTTCCGGACGGCGGGCTCGAACTCCTTCGGCAGGTCAAACGCGACGCCACCGATGCGCATGTAGTTGCACGTAAGCCGCGCCCCGGAGGTCATTTCGAAAACGTCGAGGACCTTCTCGCGTTCGCGGAATGCCCACATCACGGGCGTCTGCCAGGCGCCGGTGTCGTTCGTGAACGCGCCGACGGCCATGCAGTGGCTCGCCAGCCGCTGCAGTTCGGCCATGATCACGCGGATGGCGTCACCGCGCGCCGGTACCCCGATGCCGGCCAGTTTCTCTACCGCCAGGCAATAGCCGAGGTTGTTGGACATGCTCGCCAGGTAGTCCGTGCGGTCCGTGAACGGGATGTTCTGGATGTAGGTCCGCTCTTCGGCGAGTTTCTCCATTGACCGGTGGAGGTAACCCATAACCATCTCGGCGTCGATCACTCGCTCGCCGTCGACGGTGGCGCGAATCCGGAACACCCCGTGAGTCGAGGGGTGCTGCGGTCCGATGTTGATGACGAACGGCTCGCTCTTGATGACCTCGGTCATTCGATGGCCTTCACGGGCGGCTCCGGCCGTCGCGCGACGCCGGCGAACTCTCCGAGGCCCGGCTGCAATCCGCCCGGCATCGAAAGGAAATCCTTGCGCAGGGGCCAGCCCGGGAAGCCCTCCCAGAGGAAGATGCGGTAGAGGTTCGGGTGCCCTTCGAACTTGATCCCCAGGAGGTCGTACGCCTCGTTCTCCTGCATCCAGGCGCCGTGGAAGACCGGCACGAGACTCGGCGTCACCGGGTTCTCCCGGTCCATGACTTCCACCTTGATCGTCGCGATATGGTTCTTGTCGAAGGACTGCACGTGGTACACGACCTCGAAGTGGTCCCAGAAGTCGACGCCACACAGGTTCGTCAGATGGACGAGATCGCTCCCCGGCGCGGTGCGCAGCGCCTCCATTGTGTGCACGACGGTCTCAGGCTTGAGGTAGCAGGCGACATCAGTCGTCTTCGCCACCGAGCCCGGGACCAATGCCTCTGCCATCGCGGCCACTTCGGGCCCGCTCAGCTGCCGCGTGCCCATCAGCGCCACTCCAGCGCACGCTTGCGCCACGCGTAGAGGATCCCGAGGCACAAGATGCCGATGAAGCTGAGCCCTTCGAAGTAACCGGCCCAGCCAACTTTGTCGAAAACGAGCGCCCACGGAAACAAAAACACGATTTCGACGTCGAAGAGGACGAACAGCAGGGCGATGTAATAGAAGCGGAAGTTGAACTGGACGAGGCTCGGGCCTTCGGTGCGAAGCCCGCATTCGTACGTGTCGTCGCGAATGAGGTCCGGCTCGGAACCGGGTCGGATCCTGACGAATTGCAACGCCCAAGAAGTGACCAGCGCGCCCAGCGGGAAGATCAGGGCAATGACAATCAGAACGCCAATATGGCCGTATTCGTAGAGCACGCCGTCGCCGTTTGTGAAATCTGTCCCTAAGGCGACCGAACTATAGCACGGGCCCCCAGCCGGGACAAAAGCGCGGACGAGTGTGTGAGACGAGACGGGCCGCTCACGGAAGGTGCACTTGCGCCCCCATGTGATTCCTTCCGTGAACGGCCGCAGGACGAGAATGCGCCGGGCCCGCGGCGCCGTCGCGCCGTTACAGCAACCGGCCCGTAAAATGGCCGTAAATCATCCGAAAGCGAGCGTGGCGAATGCCAACCCCCGTCATCGGGCTGATTGGCTGCGGCCACATCGGCCAGTTCCATTCACGCAACATCCGCGGATCGCTACGCTCGGAACTCGTCCCCGGTGAGTACGTCGCGGTCTGTGACCGCGAACTCGCCCGCGCCGAATCGTTCGCGGCCATAACGGGGGCGAAGACGGTGACGAACCGGGCCGAGGCTGTCTTCGACGCTCCCGGCCTCAACTCCGTCTACATCTGCACCGAGACCGCCGAGCACCCGGACCTCGTCGTCGCGGCAGCGGCGCGCGGCCTCAACGTTTTCTGCGAAAAACCGCTCGCGAAAACCCTCGCCGACGTTCAACGGATGGTAGACGCGGTCGAACGGGCCGGCGTCATCAACCAGGTCGGCCTCGTCTTGCGCTATTCGCCCGTGTTTACCGTCCTCAAGGATCTCATGTCGGCGGCGGACCTCGGCCCATTGCTCACGGCTCACCTTCGCGACGACCAGTTCTTCCCGATTCGCGGCCACTACGGGAGCTCGTGGCGAGGACGATTCGATCGCGCTGGCGGAGGCACGCTCATCGAGCACTCTATTCACGATGTTGACCTTTTTCACTGGCTCTTCGGCGACATCACCGCCGTCCGCTGCCACACCCGCTTCACCTCGGATGACCCGGGCGTCGACCCGGGCGTTGAAGACGTGGCGTTGGCGACGTTCCAACACGCCGGCGGCCACCAAACGTCGCTCTCATCCATCTGGCACGCGCTCGACGATCGCCCGTCCGCGCGCCATCTCGAGGTCTTCTTCGAAGGCGGCTACTTCGCAACCGACCACGACTTCATCGGGCCCATTCGCTACCAGGGCCGGCGGGGCCCGGTCCAAGAGATGGATGCGGAGGACGTCCTCGTGCGCTACGGCCAGATCGTGGGAATTGAAGGGGACGAACTCGCCCTCGCGCGCCGCGG
>JBGOVF010000203.1:0-5212 GCA_041477975.1 Tepidiformaceae bacterium | reverse complement strand
GCTTCCCGAGCGGGAGCGGCCCTTCTTCTGCGGATCAAGGCGCGTGCATCGCTGGTGCTATCATGACGTCATGATCCGCACCACTGTCTCCCTGGATGATGAAACACGGGACGAGTTGAGGAAGGTCGCCGCTGAACGGGGAGTGTCGATTGCGGCGCTGATTCGCGAGGGCATCGAGCACGCGCTGGTGAGCCACCGCCCGAAGCCGAAAAGTATCGGCGTGGGTGCATCGGGGCACGGCGACACTGCGCGGCGGGCCGGAGACGAGCGCCCTGAGCCACGGGCGTGGCGCTGATCCTCGACACCGGGCCGCTCTACGCGTCACTCGATCGGAGCGACGACGACCATGCGGTCTGCCGGCGGCTGATCGAAACGGCAGACGAGCCGTTGGTCATCCCGGCACCAGTGCTCGTCGAGGTGGACTACTGGATACATACGAGGTTGCATGCCGGCGTGCTTGTCGCGCTGCTTGATGACATAGCGGCCGGGGCGTATCGCGTTGAGGACCTGGTCCAGGCTGACTACTCGCGCGTACGGTCGCTCTGCGACCGGTACGCAGATGCCGGCATCGGGTTTGTGGATGCCGCCGTTCTCGCGATTGCGGAGCGGCTGAACGAGCCGAAGATAGCAACGCTCGACCGCCGGCACTTCGGAATGTTGCGTCCACGTCATGTGGATGCGCTAGCACTGCTGCCATAAGAGGCGAAACACACGAGGGGCTTCCCGAACGGGGAGCGGCCCCTTTTTGTTTGGTACGGCGTAGAAAATTGACATTTGGGATGGTTGACATCCGCAAGAAGGGGGGGATGTAGAGTCGCGGCCTGAGAACGGGGAGCGGGGCCCCCGAAGAGACGGACCGGGGGAGCGTGAACCATGCCAGCCCAGGATTACCTCACGGTTTGTCACGGGGTGTCGCGGAAGACGGCCGAAGCGCTGGTGCGGCTCGAGCGTGGATTGAGTGACGAAGAGATAGCGCACGAACTTGGCATCGGCGTGCGGGCGGTGCGGGCGCGGCTGGAGCGGTTCTACGAGCAGACGGGCTTACAGGGGCGGCGCGCGGGGGCCTGGGTCCGGCGGCACGAGGTGTGTTGCCTGTATGTAAAATCTTCCTGATGTGTCAATTTTGACACACACGCGGCGTTCGCAAGCCGCTACGGTGCGCGCAAGTTGGGGTCCGGGTTGGTCACGGGCACCAGGCGAACGGGAGGCGGCCGGTATGTTGCACACGAGATCGTGGTCGAAATTGATCCTGATGGGCGGCGTTCTGATGGCGCTTGGGGTGATAGGTGGTGCGCGCGTGGCGCGGGCTGATGGGCCGCTTGCTCAGCCGGCCCACATGAACGCGGGTGACCTGATCGTCGACCTGGGGACCTGGTGCGGAAGCGAGGAATGCCAGGGCAACCCCTCGGACGGGTGGGACATCCTGACTCCAGGCGGAGCCTACAAAGGGACTCTGAGGCTCAACGGCAAGGATAGCGAAGGTCTGGGGCTGGCGTTCGAGGACTCGGGGCGGATCCTTCTAAACGACGGATACGATGTCTGGCGGTTCGGGCACAGTGGGGGCGACGGGGAGTTGGTGGCGTCGCCGAATGGCGAGACCTCTGGCTACGCGCTCGCCTTCGCCCTGGACGTGCCCGAAAACATCTACGCCGCCATCGAGATAGCGGGCGAGCTCTCCATCTGGAGGTTCCCGCGCGCCGGCGCCGGCTACGACTCACCTGAAGAGGTCGCCGTGGACCCGCTGGATGAGTCGAACGACTACCACATGTCCATGGTCGGCCTGTTCGGGTGCACGCTGGTTTACGGCGGCAAGGACCAGGTTAAGCGGTACGACATCTGCACGCATTCGCAGTTGGCGGATTATCCCGTTGCTCCCACGGTTCGACCGAACGAACTGCGCGTCCTCCTGGATGGCTCGCTGATCAGCGCCGAGGGCAGCACGGTCAAGCGGATCAAGCTCGACGGTACGGTCGAAGAGTATGGAGACCCCGAGATCGGCTGCTTCTCCTCGGCTGACGCCTACAACAACCTCCTCTACATCCTCGATGTGTGTGCGTCGCGGATTGACGCCTTCGACCTGTCGACGGGTAACCCGATCGGGCTCGTGAAGCAGTACACCGAGGCCGAGGTTGCGGCGCGCGGGTCGTATCCGGTTGCCCTCAGGGTTTACAACCACGTGGCGCCGCCGAAGCCGGTCATCTTTGTGCACGGGCTTAACCAGGACGCTTCCCGCACAGATAACGAATTCCCGTCCATACTGCGCGACTCTCCGCTCTCACCGAACGTCACCTATTTCCACTACTACCAGGATCGGGCGGACGCTGGACTGGGCTGCGGCGCCAATCTCCCGGCAATTCCGCCCGACGCGGGGATACCGATCGACACCGCGAGCGAGGGCGCCTTCCCCTGCGACAGCCAGAGCGACATCGGCTTGAACGTGCTCGCACTCGACGAGGCGGTCAAGCCGGCCTACGAGCAAACCGGTGGGCAAAAAGTGATCCTCGTCGGCTACAGCATGGGCGCCGCCATCATCCGCGGCTTCCTGGATTACTCAACCGCCGCGAATGGCGGCGGGGGCGACGGTGTGGCCGGTTTCATGGTCGATAGCGTCATGTTCATCGCTGGCGCGCACGATGGGTCATGGGCGCTCCTTCCTTTCAACGCCGGCAGCGCGCTCGGGAGTTCGGTAGGCCTGGAACCCTTCGTCGACAGTTGGATCGGGCAGGTGACGGCCGACTTTCACGTGGACTTCGCGCGGCCACCCGGCACGGAGCTTTCGCCTTTCAGTTCGTGGTACGGGTGGGCGAACTCTCCGGATCGGCCGTTGCCTGGCAACGTCGGCTATTACAACGCCTACGGAAACATTGACCTCAAGGGAGAGGGCTGTATTTGGCGGCCGTTCTTTAGCTCCATTTGCCACGACTTCCACCTGTTGGACCTTGGCGATGGAGCGCTGCTTCCCGGGGACGGCAATCCATACGTGTCTGACTCGCGCGGCGGCGCCAGGTTCAGCCGGCCGAACACGACCGAGCAATGGGAGTGGAACTACTACGACGAGCTCATCATCCATCCTCGCCGTTTCGCGGCGCACCCGAAACTCGAAGGCCAGAAGCTCGTAACGGCCTTGCTCGCCCGGCCCGGCCTTCATTTCAACGTGAGGACGCAGAGCCACAACGCATTCGTGTTCGATTGCCTATCACAGACAAACGTCATCCGGCTTGATGACCAGTTCCTTCACATCATCGCGGGCAAAGTGGGACTGGAGGCATACCGATGCCCGACTCACTGACAATGACGCTAAAACTGATTTCGGTGGCCGTGTTCGTAAGCTTCGGTACCGCGGCGAAGTGCGTGAAGGAGCCTGAATACACTCCGGAGCAGCTCATCAATTCTGAGGAGGGCCAGCTACGCTACCCCGGCGCCGTCTACACGGCCCCCATCACCGATACGGCCAGCCTCCTAAACTCGGGAAACAGCGTCTCCTTCGGCTTCGGGACGGATGACGACCACGCCACCGTTGAGCGTTGGTACGACGATCGGCTCACAGCGGCTGGCTGGCGGAAGACGCGTGGCCAGTATTCCGCCGGGAATAATGCTTGGGAGTTCAACTGGGACAAGGGCAACCGCGAATTCTCGCTCGCTTGCCAGCAGCCGGTGAACCCCAAGTCGGCGCTGGCGCAGTTCTCCACGGCCTGCAATGTGGCGCTGTTCGCGGACCCTCCCGCTACCACGACTCCCGCGAGTTCCGCCGCGCCCAGTCCATGAGCCTGCGCGCAGCGGGAAGAGCTGCGTTCGATCACATTTGGAGGAGCGTTACTGTGCAAATCAAACTACTTGGGATCGGCTTCGGCCTGGTTACGTTGCTGGCGGTTGCAGCTCTGGCGCTCAATGTCGGCGGCGAACGGGGGCACCGTTTGTCCGTGGAGTCCGCGCTGGCGGACGCGCCGGCCGATCTGAGCTACGGCTTCGTTGACCAGTCTACCGGCGCCCAGCTGTTGGCCCAGTGGAACCCCCTCTTCTCCGGCGGAGGTACCTTCAAGGTGGGCGTGCCCGGCGTGGGGGTGTTGCGCGGGTCGACACCGGCAACGGTGACCACCAACCCGGATGGTTCGCGACACCTGGCGTTCTCGGGCGCTGGCACCCGTGACGCGGGTGCGCAACTGGTGCGCCCGCTTGGCTACGCGTTCACTGCGTCCGGGACGTTAACCGCCACGTCGTTCATCGTCTCCGCGGATGCGGACGCCACCTTCGTTTCAGCGGCGTGGACGGTGACCATCGATTCTACGCCGTATTCGTTCTCCGCCCCGGCGCCCGCCCACAATGCCGGCGACGTTATTCAAGCCGAGCTGCAGGCGGTTCACGACAAAGACTGGGCCACGGCCTATTCGCTGTTCTCCGTCGGATTCCAGGCAGGCTATCCGCAGTTGGAATTCACGGGAGATATGGAGTCGGGGTACCCGGCCGGTACCTCGTTGACTTCGTGGATAGTACTCCCGTCGGTCGCCTACCAGGGCGAGCCTGGCCCGGGCCTGCACACGGCCACGGCGGTTGTCTCCGCCAGGTTTTCCGACGGCAGCGTGACGGCGACGACAGTCAGCCAGATGGAGTTGGTACTCGACGCAGGAAACTGGCGGCTGACGGACATGGGAAAGCCCGCGACCCCCACCGTGGTCTCCCCTGCCGACATGCACGGGTGGGGGTTTGTGCAGGAGGCGGCGACGGCAACCGGGTCGCTGGTATCCGGGCCGGGGACGCCGCCCTCGGGCAGCGGGACCGCGAAGATCGCCCTCGGCAGCACCGGCGGCGGCCTGTACGGCACGCTAGCCTTCGCCGGGACGCGGCTGGACGCGATCGACGCGATCAACTACTCGACCTACGAGCCGACCGGGAACCCGGGGACGGTGCAGGCCATCTCGTTACAGTTCGACATGGACTACGACCTGACCGATTCGAACACGGCCTGGCAGGGCCGCCTGGTGTACGAGCCGTACTTCACGAACACCGTGACGAAGGGCACGTGGCAAACGTGGGACCCGCTGGCGGGTCAGTGGTGGGCGACCGGCAGCCCCGGCAACACGAAGTGTCCGCAGAGCAACCCGTGCACGTGGTCGAAGGTGTTGCAGGAGTTCCCGAACGCAGGCATTCGCGTGTCGGTTGGCGGGCTGGAGTTCAAGGCGGGGAGCGGCTGGCCGGCCAACTGGCAGGGCAACGT
>JBGOVF010000530.1:0-2568 GCA_041477975.1 Tepidiformaceae bacterium | reverse complement strand
TGCTGCCGCCCACGGCGATGGTGACGGCAGCCGGCGAGAAGAAGAACGAGGCGGTGCCCGTGACACCGATAGAGGCGGAGGTCGGCAGCCCGGAAGATGGCGGAGGGGTGGCCGTCGGCGGCGGCGCGGTGGGCTGCGGCGCCGGTGTGGCTGTGGCGGCGGGAGTGGTCGGCGGAGCGGTTGCAGCCGTCGAAGGCGTCGCCGAGGGAGCGGAGGTGATTGTCGTCGCCGGCGCGGAGGCGCTCGCGGCGGCGGCAGGCACGCTGGGCGTCGCGGAGGGCTTGTCGGATGAACCGCCGCAGGCGGCCAATGCCGTGGCGGAAAGGGCAATCAAGCAGAATACGGCGATGCGCACGAACACTTCTCCGGGAGGAACGTACCTTTGACTTTGCCCGAGGAGCGGCTCTCGGGCTATGAAGCGAAACACAAAGGGAAAGGCGGCCGGCGCAGATGCGCCGGCCGCCTTTCCTTCGATCGATTGTCGCCTGGCGATCAGGAGCGGCGAGCAACTCCGAAGGCTGTGCCCGTCGCGAAGAGGGCGAAGAGGACTGACCCGGCTACGAGCCAGAGGCCCGTGGAGCCGTCGGGTCGTGCGGCGAGGACCTGGCTATCGCCCGTGTTCGGGGCTCCCGGTGCGCCGACCACGACGCGAGCCGCCATGCCCTGGTCCACGTGCAGGAAGCAGAAGTACTGGTAGGTGCCCGCCTTGCTGAAGGCGAGCTCGAACTTCGTCCCCTTGGGGTAGCCGACGCCGAGTACGCCGCTGTTGACGATGCCCGTGCCATCGAACTTGCCGCCAGCCGGGACCTTCGCCGCGATATCGAGGACAGCCTCGGCGCCTCCGGGCGGGATGAGCGCGGCGAGCTCGCCGGGGTTGCCGATGGAAATCGTGTGCGGCGTCTGGACGGCTGAGACCCACTCGATGGAGTCGTTGACGCCGATGTTGATGCTGGCCGGGAAGAACTGCTGAACATCGCCCACTGCCTGGTCGGTGGAGGAGCTGATAGACAGGGTGTACTTGCGCCCGCCGCTGGCGTTCGCGCCGATGGCCACGGGCTTCGATGCCATGCCGGCGGCGACGGCCTTTAGTTGGCTGAGAGACGAGCTAACCAGGGCGGCGCCGCGAGCATCGACCGAGGCCTGGTTATCGGGCGTGCCCAGGTCCGGCGTCTGGACGACAACGTTGGCCTTCATGAGTGGATGAAGGATGCAGAAGTAGGCGTAATTGCCCTTCTTGGGGAAGGTGACCGAGTAGCTATCGGTGCTGGTGGGGCTTCCGAAGACGAGCCCCGAGCTGATGAAGCCCGTGCCGTCGAAGTTCGGATTAGCGCCACCGACGAGGACGCTCGGATCGCCGGCGGGGATGCCGAAAGTGACGCTGTGTGGCTCCATCCACGGGAAGGTCCACTTCACGGTGTCGCCAGGCTGCACGTAGACCGTGCCGGGCGCGAAGAGGTTGACGGTGTAGCCTTCGGCGCCACCGCCGACCTTCACATTGATCGTGGTCGCCGCGAAGGCGGATTGGCCGGTCGAGGCGAAGACGGCGACGAGCGCGATGACCAGGGCTGGCAGCGCCAGCAACAGTTTTCTCATTCGATGGTTTCCTCCCAGAAAGTGTGTAAACGGACTCTGCGGACTCTACGACTGGTGAACGCGTGGTTCAATGTTCCAGGCGGCGCGCCAGCCACTCCGGGGCGGAGGGAATGCGGGTCGTCCCCCTCGCCAGGCGGACTGCTCGGAGGAGCGCCTGTTCGACCGCGCGCGCGGCGAGGATTCCCACTGTGAGGGCATCTTCCGGGCGAGCCTCCACCTTACCCATGGCGATGACGAACGCTGTGTCGCCGTCCGCGAAGGTGTGGGCGGGACTGACGACACGCGCGAAGCCATCGTGAGCCTGGATGGCGATGCGCTGGGCGTGGTGGTGGTCGAGGGTCGCGTTGGTGGCGACGCAGATCAGCGTGGTGTTTTCGAGGAGCGGGTCCATCTCGGGGGTGCGGCGGTGCATCGCCTCCGCGAGTGGGACGAAGCCGCCGGCGCCGTCCCGGGGGCCGGCGATGCAGGCGCCCGTATCCGGGTCGAAGATGCTACCGGCGGCGTTGACCGCGACCAGTGCGCCCGCGACCAGCCCGCGAGGCCCGGCGACGCTGGCCGTCCCAAGGCCCCCCTTCAGCGCGTATTCGATTCCGAGGAGCTTGGCGACCGTTGCGCCGGTGCCTGCGCCGACGCTGCCTTCGGAGACGCGCCCACCCTTCGCAGCGGACGCCGCGCGATAACCCGCCTCGGCCGGCGGAAAGGCGGTGGGGCTCCCCATGCTCAGGTCGTAGAGGACGGCCGCGGGAACAATTGGGATGGGACGGTGAGCCGTTGGGAAGCCGATGCCCCGTTCGGCACACCAGCGCATCACACCGTCGGCCGCGGCAAGCCCAAAGGCGCTGCCGCCCGCGAGGACAATGGCGTGGGCGGTGCGCACGAGGTTCTGCCCGGCGAGGACGTCGATCTCGCGGGTGCCCGGGGCGCCGCCGCGCGTATCGGCAGCAACAACGGGCGCGCCGTCGCAGAGGATGACCG
>JBGOVF010000270.1:0-4229 GCA_041477975.1 Tepidiformaceae bacterium | reverse complement strand
GTTTCGCACTTGCTCCGCCGGAAGCAGTTGGGTGACGCCCTGCCAGCGCTCTCGGCGGCGGTGAAGACGTGGAGCGGCGGCACGACAATCGGCCACTGCATCGGTGAATTCAACATGCGCTACGCGAGCAGCCTGGTGGGGCCGCGGAGCGTCGTCATCGTTATTAGCGACGGCTGGGAACGGGGCGACCCGGAGCGGCTGGCGCACGAAATGGCCGTGCTGCGGCGGCGGGCCTACCGTGTCATCTGGCTGAACCCGTTGAAAGGCCGGGGCGGCTACGAGCCGCTGGCGGCCGGGATGGCCGCCGCCCTGCCCCATATCGACTACTTCCTCGCGGCCAACAGCATTGAGAGCCTGGCGGCACTGAAGCGCACGCTGGCGCACCTCGGGTAACATCGGGCGCGGCCCCACTTCGGGCCGGACAGATTTCCGATGAGCTACAACTACTGGGAAGGCGAACTCGTGCGCCTGCGCGGAGTGAACCCGGACGACTGGGAGCACTTCGACCGCTGGGACCTCGATAACGATGCGCAGCGCTTCGGCTGGATGGTCCACCTCCCTCGCGGGGTAGAGGCGACCAAGCGCTTCGCGATGGAAAAGTCCTCGCAGCCGCCGGAGGACAACTACTTCTTCGTGATCGAGACGCTGGCCGGCGAGGCGATCGGCGGCCTGAACGCGCACAACTGCGACAAGGTGAACCGGCGCTTCGAGTACGGCGTGAACATCGACCGCCCGCATTGGGGCAACGGTTACGCGGCCGACGCCATCAAGATCGTGCTGCGCAACTACTTCCTCGAACGCGGCTACCACAAGGTCAACGCCTGGGTGTACGCCTTCAACCCGCGGTCGGCGCGGATGCACGAAAAGCTCGGGATGAAGCTGGAGGGGACGGTGCGCGAAGTGCACTTCTCCGAAGGCAAGTTCCACGACGAGTTCCTTTACGGGATGACCGCCGACGAGTTCATCGCGCTGTACGGGGAGGGGCACTGAGGGCAACGAAAAAGCCCGCCTTGCGGCGGGCCTTTCGGGCAGTTACCGACGGGATGGCTCAGGCGCCGGCCGCGGGCTGCGGCGTGGCGAGGTCGCCAATCTCGCCTCGGCGGCGGCGGGCGAAGGCTTCGTCCTCGCCGACCATGCTTTCGGCGGCGTGCTGCTGCTCCTGCTCGTAGGTCATCTTGTAGAGGTTGGCGTAGATGCCGCCCGCTGCGAGCAGCTCATCGTGCGAGCCGATTTCGGCGATCTTGCCCTGGTCCAGGACGACGATGCGGTTGGCTTCGCGAATCGTCGAAAGGCGGTGCGCGATGACGAACGACGTGCGGTTCTTCAGAAGCTCGCGGAGGGCCTTCTGGATGATCACTTCCGTTTGCGTGTCCACGTAGGCCGTGGCCTCATCCAGCACGAGGATGCGGGGCGAGGCGAGGATTGCGCGGGCGAAACTGATGAGCTGCCGCTGGCCGACGGAGAGGTTCTGGCCGCGCTGCTGGAGGACGGTGTCGTAGCCATCGGCGAGGCGGGAGATGAACTCATCCGCGCCGACTGCCGTCGCGGCCGACCTGACGGCTTCGTCGGTGGCTTCGGGCCGGCCGTAAGCGATGTTCTCGCGGATGGTGCCGCTGAAAAGATACGGGTTCTGGAGGACAACGCCCATGTGGCGCGTGAGCGAGCGGCGCTTCACATCGCGGATGTCGTGGCCATCGACGCGGATTGCGCCGGCTGTCACTTCGTACCCACGGCTGACCAGTGAGGTGATGGTCGTCTTGCCGGCGCCGGTTGGACCGACGAAGGCGATGGTTTCGCCAGGCTCAACGTGCAGGTCGATGCCGCGAAGAATCGGCACGCCTTCGGTGTAATGGAACTCGACGTTGTCGAAATCGACACGGCCATCAATGGCTTCGAGCTCGACAGCATCGGCCTTGTCCTGGATGCGGGGAGCGGTATCGAGCACTTCGAAGATGCGCTCGCCGCCGGCCATGGCGCGCTGGACCATTGTGTACTGGAGGACGAGGTCGCGGATCGGATCGAAGAAACGGCCGACGTAGAGGGTGAAGCTGGTGAGGACGAGGAAGAGGTCGGCGACGTTGACGGTATCGGCGTTGAGGGCGCGGAGGCCACCGACGATGAGGACGGCGCAGGTGGCGATTGCCACCGCGAGTTCGATGACGGGCATGATCGCGGCGCTGAGCATGCCAGCCCAGATGTTGGCTCGCCGATTGTCCTGGTTGAGCGCGTCGAAACGGCGGGCGTTTTCGTCCTCGCGCGACATCGATTGCACGGCGCGGACGCCGGAGACGTTTTCCGCGAGCGTGCCGTAGAGTGCGCTGATCTTGATGCGGACGTTCACGAACGCGGCCTTGGCGTGCTTGGACCACCAGGCCATAACGAGGACGAGAGGCGGCACCACCGCGAACGTGACGAGGGCGAGGTGCCAATCGATGAGCATGAGGACGACTATGACGACCGCGAGGCCGACGAAATCAGCGAGGAAGGTGAGGGAGCCGCTCGTCAGCAGCTCCTGCATGACGGTCACATCGCTCGTCAGCCGGCTGATCATGCGGCCGACTTCCATCTCGTCGTAGAAGCTCAACGAGAGACCTTGCATGTGGTCGTACATCTCGCTGCGCAGTTGGAGCAGGAGGCGGTTGCCCATCCAGGCGGTGGTGAGGAGCTGGGCGTAGGCCGAGAGCCAGGTGATGGAAGCGCTGCCGACCATGATCCCGAGAAGCCACCAGATTCGCGTCGTGTCGTGCTCAATGCCGGCCTTCACGGTCAGCCCGATGAGGACGGGCTGGAGGAAGCTGGTGACGGCGGAGATGACCATGCAGACGAAGGCGAGGGCCGCCTGCTTCTTGTAAGGCTTGAGGTAGGGAAGGATGCGGCGGACGACCCTGGAGTCGTACACCTTGCCGAGGTATTCATCGTCCCAACCGTCGGCCCCGCGGCCAGCGCGATTGGGTCCCATGTTTTGACCGCCAATACCGGTGCTCCAGCCGCCAGCACCGGCCCCTCCGAACATCCCCATCAGTAGCCTCCCGCGGCGGTTTCGAACAGCGCCGGCTGGCTCACGAAGCCGCCCCGCTGCCGGTCTGCGATGGTGCAGGTGAAACGCCGGCCTGGCCCGCCCTGTTGCTCATGGCGGCGGCGATAGATGCCGGAGCGGGCCGGCCGAGCGCCTCTTCCTGGTCCTTGAGTTCCAGGTCGAAGATTCGGCGGTAGAGGCCTTCTTGTTCCAGCAATTCCTCGTGCTTGCCGCGCTGCACCACGTGGCCATCCTGGAGGACGATGATCTCGTCGGCGCGCATGACCGTGCGCAGCCGCTGGGCGATGACGAACGTTGTGCGGCCGTGCATGAGTTCCTGGAGGGCCTGCTGGATGAGGAATTCGGTCTGCGAATCCACGCTCGCGGTCGAGTCATCGAAGATGAGGACTCGGGGGTCGAGGAGGAGCGTGCGAGCGATGGCGATGCGCTGCTTCTGGCCGCCCGAAAGGGTGACGCCTCGCTCGCCCACCCATTCATCGTACTGATAGGGCAGGCTCATGATGAAGTCGTGGATGCGGGCGGCTTTGGCGGCGCGCTCCACGTCTTCCTGGGTGGCATCGGGCTTCCCATAGGCGATGTTGTCGCGAATGGTGCCGATGAAAAGGAAGACGTCCTGCTGGACGATGCCGATGTTCTTGCGAAGCGAATCGATCGTGACATCGCGAATGTCGGTGCCGTCGATTGAGATGGACCCCGCCGTCACGTCGTAGAAACGCGGGATGAGGTTGACGACGGTGGATTTGCCGCTTCCGGTTGGCCCAAGAAGGGCGATGACCTGGCCGGGCTGGGCATCGATGTCGACGCCCGAGAGTACGGCGCTGAGGTTGTCGTAGCCGAAGCTGACGTTCTCAAACTTGACGTGGCCAACGACGCGCTCAAGCGGCGGCGCGCTGGCCTTCTCTTGCACGGCCGATTGGGCGTCGATCAACTCGAAGACGCGTTCGGCGGAGCTGGCGCAGCGCGCGACGATGTTGATGATGAACCCGATCGAGCGGACCGGCAGTTGGAGCAGGTTGAGCCACAGCGTGAAGAGCAACAGGTTACCGGCGGAAAGGCTGCCTTGCGAGATGAGATAGGAGCCAAAGCCCACCGTGAGCGCCACCTGGGCCGCCGAGAGGCCCTGGAGGAGCGGCTGATTCTGGGCCTGGATGATTGAGGACTGGTAGCTCAGATCGGCCTGCCTCTTGGCGAC
>JBGOVF010000264.1:0-4275 GCA_041477975.1 Tepidiformaceae bacterium | reverse complement strand
GTAGAGTTCGCAATGCTCGCCACGCCGCTGGGCACGCTCCGTTCAGCAATCCCGAACAACGTCCAGGGAATCGCGAACTGGACCAGGCCCAGGAGCGCCAGTCCTGCCCAGGTCCCGCGGGGCATCCGCAGGGCTGCTCGGTCGCCGCGCAAAACGATCGCCCACAGCACCATCGCGCCCAGAAGAGTGCGCCCCGCGCTGACGCCCAGCGGATGGACGCTATCGTCAATCATCACCTTGATGAAGAGGAACGAGGCCCCCCAGGTCAGAGCGATGGCGAGCAGGATTGCGGTCTGGCGGGGTGTCACGAAACGTTAACGCACCTCCCGGTCAACGGTAACGGGTGCGCCCGGCGGCGGCTCGGGCCACCCCTACGCCGATTGGTACTGCAACTGGTACGTGTCGCGAAGGAGAGTCTCCCACTCGGCGGTGTCCATCGGCGGGCCCGTGAATCCGGGGCACTCGACGTGGCGGAGGAGCAACGGGACATACGGGCCGGCCGGCGGGTCCGCGAACGACCGCGCGATGCCGTCCAGGTCCGCCGTCACCGGCCGGTTGGCGGCCGCATCGATGAACACGACGAAGTGCGGGTACAACCGGCAGGCGTTCGGGCGGCCATGGTATTGCCTGCACGAAAGGTCATCGCCAAGGAGGCGGCAGCGGTTGTCGCCCTGCGCGAGGAGGTAGGGCTGGGCCAGCGGCAGCACGATCGGCGCACCGTCTTCACACTCAAGGAACATGACCGGGCGCAGCCCGCTTTCCCGCTCCATCCGTGCCACCTCGGACTCTCCGAGATTAACGGAGAAGGCCCGGCAGCAGTGGGCGTCGCAGAGTTCGGCCTGGCAGCTGAAGCGCGCACTCCCCGGCAGTGCGAGTGCATAAGCCCGGTAGCGCGGAGCAATGGCGTCCCAGGTGCGTTGCATGAGCGCGGCTTCGAAAGGCGGCATCGTCACTTTCACCCATGGTAGCGCCGCACGAGCGGGACGCTCCGTTCACCAAACCTTGATACCGTTCGTTGCCCGACAGCGCGAGTCACCGTATCCTTTCGCCCTTGTCGAAGGCGGAACAGGCTGAACCCATGAGCAACGATTCGAACCTCGAAACCATGACGCTGGAAGAGCGGACGCGCGTGCGCAAGCAGATGGCGGACCAGGCGATCAAGCTTGCCGTCAATAGCCGCTGGAGCGAGGCGGCGAACGTGAACCGCGAGTATCTCCGCCTCTTCGGCGACGAGGCAGAGGCGCAGAACCGGCTGGGCAAGGCGCTCAGTGAACTCGGCCAGATCAGCGAGGCGCGGGTGGCCTACGGCAAGGCGATTGAGATCGACCCCACAAATGCGATCGCCCGCCGCAACCTGGACCGCCTCGCAGGGATGAAGGACACCGCCGCCGCCGCGCCAAGCCAACTCGACACCCGGCTGTTCGTGGAAGAAACGGGCACCGCCGCCGTGGCCAAGCTCCAGGCGACTGACGCCGAACGGACGGCGCTGCTCGATGCCGGCGACGTGGTGGAACTCGAAGTACAGGGCAACGCCGTGAACGTGCGCACGGTTGCCGGCGACTACGTTGGGATGCTGGAGCCCCGCATCGGCCTGCGCCTTTCGCGAATGATGGCCGCCGGCAACCAGTACGCGGCAGCCATGGTGACCACGGCGGGTGACATGAAGGTGATGCTGCGGGAGACATTCCAGCACCCCGCGATGATAGGCAAAGTCAGCTTTCCGCAGGGCCGCAGCTCGGATGTCCGGGCGTATACACGTAAAGGGCTCCTGCGCGCCCAGATGGGCGACGAGATCGACTACACCGATGACGACGACGTCGAGGACGAGCCCGAGGACGGGTGGACCGAGACGGGCGACGACACCGATAGCGGGAGGCCAGAGGTCGATGTCGAAACGGAGGACGAAGGCTTCGACTAGGACCAGGCCGCCTCGGCTACACTCGCACGGTGCCTGAAACTGACTGGATAGCTGTTGCGCGCGACCTCGCGCCGCGTTTCGCGGAGGGCGCGGCAAAGCACGACGGCGAAGGCTCGTTTCCGTTCGAAAACTTCGAGGCGCTACGGGCCGCCGGAATGCTTGGAATGACCGTCCCGCGCCGTTTGGGAGGCGGCGAAGCTTCGCTTCGCACGTTCCTTAGCGTGCAGGAGGAAATAGCGCGCGGCGACGGCTCCACCGCGCTCTCTCTGATGATGCACCTGAAGGCATTCGGCCAGGAGCGCGAGTCGCCTTCGTATCCGGAACGCTGGTTCGCTGAGATGTGCCGCGGTGCGGTAGAGGACGGCTGGCTGACGAACACGATCGCGACCGAGGAGGGGCTCGGAAGCCCGGCCGGCGGCGGGCTCCCGGATACGACCGCGACCCCTGGCGGCGACGGCTGGGTGTTGAACGGGCGAAAGACATTCTCGACGCTCGCGCCGCTGTTGCACTACCTGGTTGTGCTCACGCAGGTGCCCGGGCCCGAAGGTGAGCGGCCCGGCGTGGCCAACTTCATGGTGCTGCGCGACGACGCGGGCGTCCGGATAGAGGAGACCTGGGACAGCCTGGGGATGCGCGCTACCGGCAGTCACGACTTCGTGTTCGACGGCGTGCGGCTGCCGGCCGGCCGGCTCATGAACCGGCGCCCGGCCGGGGGGCCGGATGCGCGCGGCGGGGCTGGACTCGCGTGGTTTGCGCTCGGGCTTGCCGCCACAACGATCGGCGTCGCGAGCGCTGCGCGCGATTACGCGGTTCGCTTCGCAAGGGAGCGCACGCCGAATAGCAATCGCACTATCAAGGAGTACCCCGGCGTGCGCACACGGATCGCGCGGATCGACCTGTTGCTGCAACGGAGCCGAGCCCTCGTGGAGGACGCAGCGAGGGCGTGGGAGGAGCGGAGCGAATCGGGCATGAAGCCGCTCGACCGTGTGGTCGTGGCGAAGGTGGACACGCTCAACAACTGCATCGAAGCCGTGGACCTGGCCATGCGCGTCGTTGGCGGCGTCAGCCTGCAGAAGCAGCGTCCGATCGAGCGGTACTACCGCGACGTGCGCGTTGCACTGCACAATCCGCCCCTGGAAGACCGGGCGCTGGAGCAACTGGCGCGCGCTGCGCTTGACGAACCCTTCGAGCCGCCCAAAGCCGCGGAGTGAAGCGGGCCGAAACGGTTAGCCGCCGGGGATCTTGAAGTTTCGGCCGATCACGATGACCACATCGGGCTCGGTCTCATCGCTCTTCGGGACCGACTGGATGTCCGAGGAAGCGACGCCCATCCACTTCGCGATGTCCTCGGCCAGCTCGCGCTTGGCCTCGCCAAAGAGCGTGATGGTGGTGGTCGGCTGTGGCGTTTGGTCGGGCCCGTAATACACGGTCGGCAGCCCTTTGGTGTAGGCAAGGTACCGGCCCAGCGCCGCCGCGCGCACCGCGCCGTCGTCTCCGTAACCGTTCTGGATCTCGACGTTGGATTTTGAATAGGCAGCCTTCGTGAACACCTGGCTGAGCCAGTACTGGACGTTTTCGGCGTTGTAGCGAAGGGTAGCGGCGCCCTGTTCGGTGGTGAACGAGGTCAACGTGGGCACGTCGTTGACCGGATCGCCCAGCGAGAAGGTCTTGATCGGGCGCCCCTGGGTATCCTTCAGGAGGAGTGCGTAGCCCGGCATCTTCGCCCGCCCAATGTCCGTCTTCACGGTGCTGACGTAGGCGTCCCAGAGATCGAACGGGTTGTTGAGCAGGCCGAGCTGGAAGGCCTTCGCGATCGCGGCCGTGACAACGAGTTGCTGGCGCTTCACGCGCTTCAGATCGCTGTCGTATTCGCGGTGACGGCCGAACGCGACCGCGTGGTAGCCATCGAGCCTGGTCACGCCGCTCGGGAAGCTTAGCCAGGTGCCGTGGACGTCGTCGTCGCTGTAGAACCACTCCGGTACGGAGAGGTCAGAGGGGATATCGACCTCGACCCCGCCGACGGCATCGATGAGCTTCTCAACGCCTTCGAAATCGAGGATGACGTAGTTGTCGATTTCGATGCCAAAGTTCGACTTGAGGTCGCCCGAGAGCTGCTTGATGCCGGCGGCGGGGCTCTTCCCTTCCCGAACGCCAAGGCCGTAGGACGTGTTGATGCGGTCCTCGTAGACGAAGCCGCCCGGGTGATGGATATCGATGAGCATGTCGCGCGGCATGCTGAGGATGCTAATCGTCCTCCCGAGGGGGTCGATCGTCGCGACCATGATGGTGTCGGTGAGGTATCCGGCCTGGTCGGAGAAGTCGTACTGCGGTCGCTTGTCCACCCCAAGGATGAGCAG
>JBGOVF010000344.1:0-3628 GCA_041477975.1 Tepidiformaceae bacterium | reverse complement strand
GCGAAACGGACGGGGGTTCTCGCTCTTGCTCACCGACCTGGGCGGGTTCGAGAAGGCGAAGGGCCAGGAGGAGAAGATCCTCCCCGCGATTACTCGCGCGATGCGCCATGCGTTCGGCGAAGGCGACTTCATCGCGCACCTCCAGGGGCCGATCTTCGCCGGAATCATTATGGACGAGCGCGAACGCAGCGCCGCAGACAAGGCCGACAACCTCTTGCCGGCGCTGGGCTCCTGCATCCCGCTCGAGATGGCGGGAGCAGTGTTCCCGGTCGTTTCGCTGAGCGGCTACGAAGGTGAACTTGAGGTGCGGGACTTCCTGCGACGCGCCCAACGGGACCTCCTGGGCGCGCGGTCGCACGGAATCAACCTGCCGGCCACGGCCGGACACCTGAGGTCGCAAGCCGCGGCCGCATGACACGCTCCTCCTGAAACCCTCTCCTGGTTGGAGTTCGCAAAGCCCGATGGTCTGGCCACCGTCGGGCTTTTTGCTGGGCCGAGAGAGCCGGAGGGAGTTGGAGCGGGCGAAGGGAATCGAACCCTCGTCTCAACCTTGGGAAGGTCGCGTTCTGCCATTGAACCACACCCGCGATGGCAGCGAAGGTTCATCGTATCATCTGCGAACTCTGCGTTCGAGGTTCGCCATGCCGATCCCCAAAGAACTTTCGCTGACGCCCGAGCAACTGGACGAATTAATGCTGAGCAGCTGGAACATGCGCATCGCCACGCTGGGGCCGGGGACGCGGATCAACCTCACGCCGCTCTGGTTTGGGTGGGCAGGAGGCAGCATCTACGCGTACTGCCGGGGCCAAAAGATCGCCAACCTGCGACGGAACCCCGTGGCAACCGTGCTCGTGGACCGCAACGAGCGGTTCCCCGAGTTGCAGGGCGCGATGTTCCAGGGGCGCGCGACGGTGCTGGAGGACGCAGAGGCCGAGGTCGCCGATCCTCACCTTGAGTCAGTTCGCCTCCAGATGGGCGCCAAGTACGCGGGCGGTCACGGGGAATCGGCCGAGCCACGGCGGAACGAATCAACCGCGAGGGGACGGAACTGGCGCTGGGTGCGGTTCGAACCGATGAAAACCGTGACCTGGGACAACCACAAGATCCGGCGCTAAACGCGCGCGGCCCTTGACACCTTCGTATACTGGTCATCCCCAGGGTTATGGAGGTGAACGATGTTCGGGTACGTTTCGGCCTTGCTTGCGGAAAAGGGCAGGCAGGTCTACACGACCAGGAAGAGCGCGACGGTGGCCGAGGCCGTGCGGGAGATGAACGACAAAGGCGTTGGCGCGCTTGTGGTGACGGAGGCCGGCCGCATCGTGGGCATGTTCACTGAGCGGGATGTACTGCGCCGCATCGTCGATGCTGATCGCGACCCGGCGCTGACGAAGGTCGCCCAGGTTATGACGCGCAACCCGGTCACGATAGACATTGGCGCGCGCGTTGATGAGGCGATGGCCGTAATGACCGAGCGGAGGTTCCGGCACCTCCCGGTGATGGACCATGGCGAGGTGGTCGGGATGATCTCGATCGGCGACGTCATGCGGTGGGTGACGCTGAGCCAGGAAGACCAGATCCGGGCGATGAGCGACTACATCACGGGGCGGGTGGCGCCGTAACGTAAACGACCGGCGTCACTTCCCCTTGAACACCGGCTCGCGGCGCTCGACGAAGCTGAGCGCGCCTTCGCGGTGGTCTTCTGTAGTGAACAGGTAGGCAAGGGAACTGCCGACGAAGGCGCCCATCTCGTCCATCGCGGCGAAGGTGGAGCGGCGCAGGCCCTCCTTCATGTAGCGCATCGCGATGGGCGGGTTGGCGGCGATCTTTGCGGCCAGGGCGCGGGCGGTTGGCAGAAGCTCTTCCGCCGGGACGACGCGGGATACGAGCCCGATCCGAAGCGCTTCCGCGGCATCGATGACGTCGCCAGTGAAAAGCAGTTCTGCCGCCTTTTCCGGCCCAACCACCCGGGGGAGTCGCCAGAGCCCGCCCATATCGGCGACGAGGCCGCGCTTGATGAACAGCTCGCCGAACTTCGCACGGTCGGAGGCGATGCGGATGTCGCAGAAAAGGGTGAGGTCCATGCCCCAGCCCACGGCCGGACCGTTGACCGCGGCGATGACGGGCTTGTCGCATTCGAGGACGGCGACCGCGGCAGGCGTGGGGCGCGGGCGGACATCGTTCAGGCGACGGGTAGTAGCCTCGCGCTGTTCACCGAGCATGATCTGCTTGACATCGTCGCCGGAGCAGAACGCGCGCCCTTCGCCGGTGAGGATGACGGCGCGCACCTCGGGGTCAGCGTGAGCATCGCGAAACGCCTGCTCCAGCTCGGCATAAAGCTGCCGCGTGAGCGCGTTCATCGTTTCGGGGCGGTTCAGGGTGATCGTGGCGATGTGGTCGGCGATTTCGTAGCGAAGAAACTCATTCATTTTCGATTCTCGATTTCCGATTTCCGATTGAGCCTGTCCGAGGCGAGCCGGGCTTTCAGCGTCCTCTTCGAAGCGACGGTCATTGCCACGATCTCGTTCGTCTCAGTGTAGATCGGCCGAATTCGGTCGTCAGAAATGGCGCCCGATTCGACCAACAACTCGAGCCAGTAGAGGGTCTCATCCGCCTCCTCCTCAACAATGGCCAGTTTGTTAATAACATCGGCAACGGACTTGCCGCGGCACGCAGCCCGATAGTTTGCGCCGATCGACGTTCCCGACCGGAGCAACTGGCGCCCGATCACCTCAGCGGAACGCGACCGCGGCAGCGCCTCGGTAAGCTCGATCACTTGCAGCGCAAGCCTCTTCGTCCGTGCCAGGAACGTCTTCTCGTCCATCACGTCCAATCGCAAATCGGAAATCGGAAATCGGAAATCCGCCTACTTGAATTCGTAGCCGCCTTTGACGCCGGCCGGGTTGGGGTCCGTGAGGACGTTGACGCAGGCGGGCTTGCCGCTATCGAAGGCGCGGGCGATGGCGGCGTGGATCTGCTCCGGGTGCTCGACGAATTCGCCGTGGCCGCCGAGGCCTTCCACGACCTTGTCGTAGCGGGCGTTGTCGCCGAGCAGCGTCGCGGGCGTGCGGCCCTCGCCGTACTGGGCCTTCTGGCCGACGTAAATCTGGTGCCAGGCACGGTCGTTTCCGATGACCGAGACGACGGGCATCTTGAAGCGCACGAAGGTATCGAAATCGAACCCGTTGAGGCCGAACGTCCCGTCGCCGTTGACCATGAGGACCTTCTTGTCCGGAGCGGCGACGCTGGCGGCCATGCAGAATCCTGTACCGACGCCGAGGGTGCCGAACGGGCCCGGGTCCATCCACTGTCCGGGGTGATTGATTGGGAGGACACCCGCCGCGATCGCGACGATGTCGCCGCCATCGCCCACGACGATCGTGTCGTCGTCGACGAACTTCGCCATCTCGTTGCAGAGACGCAGCGGATGGATCGGGTTGGCGTCGGAGTGCAGCCACCGCTGCCGCAACTCCATCACCTTCGTCTCGCCGTCGCGCAGCTTGCCGATCCACTCGTCGTGCCGCGCCGAGCGCGTCCCCAGTTCGGCCGTGATCTGCTGCAGTGCGCGCTTCGGGTCGCCTTCGATGCCGACGTCCACGCCGCGGTTGCGCCCCAGCTCGTTCGGGTCGAT
>JBGOVF010000186.1:0-5554 GCA_041477975.1 Tepidiformaceae bacterium | reverse complement strand
CCATTTTCTGCGGCGGCTCCCTTTCCTTCGTGGCGTTGGCTAGCCCTCGCCGAATACCTTCCGGACTTCGGCGAAGGCAACGTCTGTCACTTCGAGCGCCTGCTCGATGTCCTCCGCGGTATGAGCCGCCGAGAGGAACCAATTATGGCGGGGATGGAGGTACACGCCCCGCTTCACAGCCTCACCGGCGAACAGCATCGCCTTCCGGAAGTCAGTGTCATTCGCGAAGGTGAGGAACGGCATCTGTACCGGTCCGGTCTGCCGGATCCGGAGCCCGTAACTTTCGGCCTGTGTCGCCAGCCCGTGGCGGAGCAGGTCGCCGGCAGTGGTCATAGCCTCCACCGCTCCCTCCTCCTTCATCGCCTCGATCGCTGCAACCGAGGCGGCCATCGAAACGGCCGCGAACCAGAACGAACCAGTGTTGAACACCTGGCGAACGCCCTCGCGGAACTTGTCGTTTCCGGCAACGGCCGCCAGCGCATAGCCGTTCGCAATCGCCTTGCTGTAGGCGCTGAGGTCCGGCCGCACCCCGACCGTCTCCCAGCTGCCACCCATGTGCAATCGGAAACCCGCACGCACATCGTCGAGGATGAGGGCGGCGCCGGTGCGGTCGCAGATCTCGCGCACCCCGCGGGCGAACGCGGGGTCGACCAGTTCCTGGTCGAAGCCTGCATCGTGCCGAAAGGGGGAGACGATGATGGCTGCGACGTCGTTGCCGGCGACCTCGAACGCGGCCTTCACGCCGGCGAGGTCGTTGTAGGCGTAGTACACGATGTTCGCGCGGTCTTCCGGCGTTGTTCCGGCGGGCCGCGGTGTCGCCCAGGGTGCGGCCCCGTGGTAGGCGCCCTTCGCGGCCAGCAACTTCTTGCGTCCGGTCGCAGCCCTGGCGATGGTCACGCACCAGGTGGTGGCATCCGTGCCGTTCTTCGCGAACGTCGCCCAGTCCGCGTGCGGAATGGTGGCCACCATCAACTCGGCAAGCTCGACCATCTTCGATGATGGGCCGTTCTGGCAGTCGGCCTCGGCCTGCTGTGCGGCGGCGGCGGCGTCCACTTTCGGGTGCGCGTGTCCAAGCAGGATCGGGCCGTAGCTGCACATGAAATCGATGTATTCGTTGCCATCGAGGTCCCAAACGTGGCTGCCCCGCCCGCGTTCCATGAACTGCGGGAAACCTTCTGGCAGCGATGCGACGTTTTGGTGGCCGTACATCCCGCCCGGGATCACAGCCTCCGCCCGAGCACGCATCGCATGGTCTTGAGTGTGGCTGTGGGTCGAAAGAGTCGTCATGTCTAATCCTCCTGAACGTGTCGTTGCGGCGGCCGTTCGCGGCGCGCCGTCCGATGGGTGTGGCTCAGCGGCGCCGCGTCCGCGGATCGAGAAAGTCGCGCACGCCATCGCCCAGGAAGTTGAAGCCGAGCACGACGGTTAGAATCGCCAGACCAGGGGCGGCGGCGATCCACCACTCGTAGAAGCGCACGGACCCCTCGGAGATCATGGATCCCCATTCGGGTGACGGCGGCAGCGCCCCCAATCCGATGAAACTCAACGAAGCAGCCAGCAGGACAACCTGCCCGAAGTCCATCGTTGCGTTGACCAGGATGGGCGTCATCGATAAGGGCAGGATGTGCCGGACCAAGAGCCGCATACGCCCGGCGCCCATCGCCGTGGCAGCGGTCACGTGATCCTGTTGCTTGACCGAGATGACCTGCGCCCGCAGCAAGCGCGCATAGACAGGCCACCACACCACCACCATCGCGAAGAGGGCATTGCGCAGCCCGGGGCCGAGCGACGCCGTAACCGTCATGGCAAGCAGGATGGGCGGGAACGCGAGCGTGATATCGGAGATGCGCATGAGGAACGAATCGACCCAACCGCCGAAGAGCCCGGCGACGGCGCCGATGACGCAGCCAATGACGACGGCCACAGCGATCACGATGCCCGCGATCGGGAGCGAACTGCGGGTGCCATACAGCGTTCGGGTGAATACGTCGCGGCCGAGGGCATCCGTACCGGCCAGGTGGTTCCAGCTCGGGCCCGTCAGCCTTGTGCCAACGGTGGCCAGGGGCCCGTACGGCGCCCACCACGAGATCGTGAGCGCCACGAGCACCCAAACCAGGATGATCGCCGCCCCCACGCCGACGGGCAGCGTCAGCCACGCCGGCACCCTCGCGACCGGTCGGCCCAGCTCGAGGCCAGCTTCGAGGGTGCGGATGTCGGCCGTCACGAAAGCCTGATCCGGGGGTCGACAAGGACATAGGTCATGTCCGTCACCAGGTTGGTGACGAGGAAGATAACGCCGCCAAGAATCGAGACCCCCATGATCGCCGGGAAGTCCAGCGCTCGCGACGAATCAACCGCGTAGGAGCCGATGCCGGGCCATGAAAAAATCGACTCGGTGAGCACAGCGCCGGTGATCAGCACAGCGAACGAAATGCCAATGATCGTGAGCACGGGAATCAGCGCGTTGCGAAGGGCATGGGTGATGATCACGCTGCGCTCCGTCAAGCCCTTGGCGCGGGCGGTGCGTACGTAGTCCTGGTTCAAGACTTCGAGGAGGCTTGCCCGGACAAGGCGCGAAATGATGCCCATAACGGCCCAGCCGAGGACGAAACTCGGCAGGGCGATGTGTTGGAGCGCATCCCAGAACGTGCCGAGGTCGCCCGCGAGCAGTGAATCAACCGTGTACATCCCGGTGACCTTGTCGGGCCCGACGGCGCGCGGGTCCAGCCGCCCGGGTCCGGGGAACCAGCCCAGGCGGGCGTAGAAGATGTACAGAAGAAACAGGCCCGTCCAGAACACGGGCAACGACGACCCGAACAAAGCGAACAGCCGGGCGACGTGATCGACCCACGAGTTTCGGCGCACGGCCGCCAGGATCCCGAGCACCAGGCCCACGGTCACGGCGATCGCCATCGACGCGAGCGTCAGCTCAACCGTCACCGGAAGCCGATCTTCGAGGTCCTGCCGGACGTTCTGCTTCGTCCGGAAGGACGTGCCCATGTCGCCACGGAGGAGGTTGCGGACGTAGATGACGTACTGCGCGGGCAGCGGCTTATCCAGGCCCCAACGCTTCTCCGCGGCGTGCACCACCACGGGGTTACTGAGCTGCCGTTCGCTGACTACCGTGCTCAGCGGATCAGCCGGCACCGTCCGCGAAACGATGAACGCCACGGTGACCAGCCCCAGTAGCAGGACGGGCATCATCAGCACCCGGCGTAAGACGTATGTGCCCACCGTCACCCCCGGCGCGGATAGGCGGGAGGAGTCGCCCTCCCGCCACTGCGTTCGCGATTACTTGCGCTTTAGGCGCGCCACCTCGAGGTTGCAGCACGCGCTGTAATGCATCCCGTCGATGTTCGAACGGTAGGCCAATTCGAGGTTCGGGTTGACGATTGGCAGGTGAATGGCGTCCTTGATCATCTCCTTGCCAATGCTTTCGTAGAGCTTCTCCCGTTCCTCGTCACTGTTGGCGGCCAGCGCTTTGGCTGAGAGATCGACCTCGGCCTGGTTGATGAGCGGCGTTGCCTTACCGCCGGCCCGGGCCGACCATGGCGAGCCGGGCACCATGCCGAAGTACTGGACGTACTGGATGGGATCGGTGTGGTCGGGGGCGAAGTAGACGGCGGTGAACGGGATACCATCGCCGCGTATTTTCGCCACCCACACCGTGAACTCCACGGGCTGTAGCTTCAGCTTGATTCCGACCTCCGCGAGGTCGGACTGGATCTTCTGCATCATGGTGTTGAAGTCGACACCGTAGACATTCACGTTCGGGTAGATGGCGTCGATCTCGAAGCCGTTGGGCTGACCGCCGTCCTTCAGCAGTTGCTTGGCCTTGACGAGATCACGTTTCGGCAGCGGCAGGTTCTTGGTACCCAGGAACCCGTTCGGGATGGCAGCCGCCTGCTTCTTCCCTCCGCCGCCGAGCGTCACCTGGATGATTCCGTCGTAATCCAGCGCAGCCCGGACCGCCTCGCGGATGTTGGAGTTGAGGTCGATCTTGTTGTCCTTCGCCCCTGGGCTGAGGGCGATATAGACGAAGTTGAAGGACGGGACTTCCTTGATGGTCACGGACTTGTTGTTGACCTTCTTGGCCGTGTCCGGATCCAACTGCATCGCGATGTCCGCATCGCCGGTCTCGAGCTGTTGACGCTGGGTGACGGCGTCCTTGACCTGCTTGATGATTACTTCCTTGAGCGCCGGCTTGTCACCCCAGTACTTGTCGTTTCGGGCGAGCCGGATCTCGGCGCCTTCGGTGTAGTTGGCGAGGGTGTAGGGCCCGCCGCCGGCCGAGTTCTTCAGGAACCAGGCCTCCGCCTTGTCGGTGGTGTCCGCATCCTTGCCGTTCGTCGCGCCGTTCGCAGCCGCAACCTTGCTGTTGATGATGCCCGCGTATGTGGCGTTAACCTTGGCGAGGAACGAGGAATCCGACGCCGCAAGTTTGATGATGACCGTCTGTGGGTCGGGAATGTCGATGCTCGTGATGCCGTCCATGAAGTAGGCAGCAGAGCCCTTGACGTTAGCCAGGCGTTCAAACGACCACTTCACATCGGTGGCGGTCAGGGCCGTCCCGTCCGCGAAGTTCGCCTTCTTGTTCAGGTGGAACGTGTACTGCGTGCGGTCGGCGTTCCCCTCCCACTTTTCGGCCACTCGCGGGATGAACGTCTTGTTGTCCTTCGGATCGAGGCCGATGAGGGTGTCATACGTCGCGCTGAGGTATATCTGGCAGGTATCGCAGTAGGCGCGCGAAGGGTCCATCGAGTTGATGTCCATGTCCCGCGCGATCACCAGCGGCTTGTCGTTGCCGGCGCTGGTACTGCCGCCACTGTCGTCATCCCCACCACACGCCACCGCCAGCATGGCCACGGCGGCCAGGGCGAACAGGGCGATAAGCCAGCGGCTCTTCTTCACGTTTTTCATCTGCGGTCCCCCAAACTCGTACCCGGAGTGCATGCCGCCATACGGCTGCGGGCTGCGGGCCAGTCGCCCGGCATGGGCTTTAGGCCCGCGGGCTGCCGGACGGTGAGCGCGATCGCAGGATGACGGGTTGTCACGTGACATTGCGTCACGTATTAGGCGTCGTTTACTCTCCCGCTCAGGGGCTGTCAAGGCCGAACGCGTCTGAGCGGCCCGAACAGGAACTCGGAACAGACCTCGGCGGCCAGCACCCGCCGGAAAGGCCCGCATGGCAGAAACGGCGGAGCTGGAGTCGGGCAGGGCCAAACCTCTGACCCCAAGGGGCGAGGGAACGCGGGATGCGCTGATCAAGGCCGCGCTCATGGAATTCGCCGGGCATGGCTACGCCGGTGCACGCGTCGAGCAAATCACCTCTCGAGCCGGCGTGGGCTATGGCACGTTCTACAAGTACTTCGCAAGCAAGAGCGACCTGGTCCGCACCGTGATGAAAGAGGTCTACGACGACGTCTTCGAGCACGCCATCTCCGAAACCCACAGCAACCGCCCGGTTCCTGAACGCGTCTACCTCGATCTGCTCGCCAGCCTCCGGTCGTTCGCCAAGCATCGCGACACACTCCTGGCCCTCGACAGCGCCGTT
>JBGOVF010000066.1:0-9104 GCA_041477975.1 Tepidiformaceae bacterium | reverse complement strand
CGGTAGTAGCCGCGAGCGCGCATGTGTTCGTCACGGTCAAGAAGGTCCTGTGCGTTCTGGACCACCCCGCACGGGACGCCGTGAGCCTGCAGCAGCTCCATCACTTCCTCTGCCCGCCGTTCGCGAACGGCCACGCCGACCAGCGCCTCCAGCGCGTCTTCGTCTGCTTTGCGCGCCGCGAACGTTGTGAAGCGGCCGCCATCGCCGAGGTTCAGCGCGTCGCGAAGCGCCGCCCACTCCCCGTCGCTCCTGCACGCTATCGCGACCCAGCGGTCAGGCGAGCCGACTGAATCCGGGTCGTCAGCACAGCGGAAGGCGCCGTGCGGGGCGGCGGCGAGGTCGCGGTTTCCGGTGCGGGTCGGGTTGGCGCCGTTGACGAGGTATTCAGCGACGGCTGTACCCAGCGTGGCCACCACCGACTCGAGCTGTGGCAGCTCCACCATCTGGCCCTGCCCGGTGCGCCGGACGTGGCGGAGGGCGGCGAGGATTCCGGTGACGGTGTGGCCGGGGTTGATCACGTAGTCCGGGTAGTTGGTCCCAACTCCGATGGGCGGCCGGTTCGGGAAGCCGGACATCTCGCTGATGCCGGTGACCGGCGTGAGTACGGCGCCGAAGCCCAGGAAGTCGCGATGCGGGCCTTCCAGCCCCTGCATCGGCGCATAAGCGGCAACGATGCGCGGATTCACCTTTGCCAGTTGCTCGTAGCGCAGGTTCCACTTGTCGATCACGCGCGGAGTGAAGTTCGTGAGGAAGACGTCGCACCGTTCGATCAGCCGGTAAGCGATCTCCTGGCCGCGTTCGGTGTTCAGGTTGAGCTGCAGCGAAAGCTTCCCGGCGTTGAAGTTGTTGAAGTAGCCCGAGACGTTGTACCCCGTCTTGAACGTCCCGTCCGCGTTCATCGCGAACGGATGCACGCGGCGCAACGAGTCCACCTTCGTTTCGGATTCGACGCGGACTACCTCCGCGCCGAACGTCGCGAGCGTGTTGCCGGCTATCGGCCCGGCGCCGAACCACGAGAAGTCGCCAACCCGGATGCCGTCAAGGGGCCGCTGTGTCATCGAGAGCCTCCGGGACGTGCGAGTTCCGCCAGGACGGCCTCGGTGTGTTCGCCGAGGCGCGGCGGGCGGCTCACCAGGACGGGCGTCGCGGACAGCCGGTAGGGAGCTCCGGGGAACTCCACATCTCGACCATCCACCAATCCCGGGAACGTCACAAACCACGTCCGGGCCCGAAGCTGCGTGTTTTCGGCCAGGTCCTTCGGCGTAGAGACGATTCCGATCAGGAGCCGGCGGTTCTGACCCTCTTCGTACGCCTGCCTCGCCATCATACCAAGGAGGAATCGTTCGATGACCGCGTTCATTTGCGGCAGTTTCGGGATGAGATGTGCGGCCTGAGCCGGGTCGCTCATCACCTGCGTGAGCAGGCCCATCGAGAGTTGGGCGCAGATGCTGGCGTACGGCTCTTCGTCCAGTTCACCCTGTGCCCCCGTTTCGCGCAGCCACGCTACCAGGTCGGGGAACTCCCCTCCGGCGGGAGCGAGGATGTAGAGGAAGACGTATCCGTCGGAGGTCTTGTAAAGGCCGTTCCCGGGCAACGTGATCGGCAGACCGCCTCGCTCGCCGGCGCGCACCCGGTTTCGTTTCTGCATGTCCCAGGTCTGCATCGCGGTTTCCTGCGACATCGAAAGCGACTCCTGCGCCGACACGTCCACCAACTGCCCCTGGCCGGTTGCTTCGGCGTGAAGAAGGGCGATGAGCGTGCCCTGGGCGGCCTGGATGCTCGCCGAAACGTTCGCCTGGTGCCCGTAGATGATGTTCGGGGGGTCGGCCGGCTCACCCGCGAGCGTCATAATCCCGCCCATGGCCTGGCCCACGATATCGCTGTAGGCGAAACCGGCGTGGGGGCCGGTCTGACCGAAGCCCGTCACCGACGTGTAGACCAACGACGGCTTCGCTCCATGGAGTTCCGCATATCCCAGGCCACGATCGGCGAGGTACCCCACGGGGTGGTCCTCCAGCACGATGTCCGCTCCAAGGGCGAGGGCGCGGGCAGCGCGTTGGCCGTCCGCGGATTCGAGATCGAGCATCACGGACCGCTTGGACGTGTTGTGCACCCAGAACGCGAGGCTGAAGTCGGGTTCGCCTTCGTGGCCCCGCACGAACGGCGGCGAGTTGCGCTGGCGGCCCCCACCCGGCGGCTCGACTTTGACGACGTCTGCGCCGAGGTCAGCGAGCAGCCGCCCGCAGTACGAGCCAATCTCGTCCGTGAACTCGACGACGCGGACGCCTTCCAGGGCGCCAGCCACGCGGTCAGGCCTCCGGGACAGCGGTGACGGTCTGGGCCAACTTGCGGCCGATGATCTCGGCGGCCTGCTCCACCATGTCGTGCAGAATCTCGGCCGCGGGCCGGATTCGAGTCAACAATCCCGAGGCCTGGCCCGCCGCGTTCATGAGCAGGTCTTCGCGGCCCGCCTTCCGGAGCGAGTAGACAAGGTCCTGGATGAGGATGCCCTGGAGTCCCATCGGCATCGGTTGCAGGCCCGATGCCTCCCACGCCTCGATCAGCGGATTCGTGATGTTGCGCATCGTCTTACCGCTGTAGAGGCGCGTGACCTTCGTGTCCTCATCGCCGGCGGCAAGCACACGCTGCTTCTGGAGGTCGGGTTGATTCGCCTCCTCCGCAACGAGGAACGCGGTCCCGCACCACACGCCGATGGCGCCCATCGCCAGCGCCGCCGCGATCCCGCGTCCGTCTGCGATTCCGCCGGCGGCGATCACCGGCCGCGGGGCTACTGCGTCGATGACCTGAGGGACGAGCGCGAGCGTCGCGATGCGGCCGGTGTGGCCGCCAGCCTCCGTTCCCTGAGCGACTATGACATCGACGCCAGCATCGGCAACACGCTTCGCGTTCTTCACATTGCCAACGAGCGACAGGATCTTCGTCCCGTTCGCCTTAAGGCGTGGGACCCAGGGCGCCGGGTTTCCGAGACCAGAGGCGAAGACCGCGATTTTCTCCTCGATGACCACTTCCATCTGCGCATCGGACATCCCACCGCCGGCGCGCCGCGGCGGGGCGGCCTCAACCGGTTGCGGCGGCATCTCCTTCCACTCCACGCCCAGGTCCTCCGCGAGCTTTCGCACGCCGGCCCGCGTTTGTGCCGGGATGAGCTCGCGCGGGTCCTGGGGCATCTCGCCCCCGGCGGCGCCACCCATGTAATTGGACGGCAGCAGCAGATCCACTCCGAAGGGCTTGTCCGTCATGGAGCGGACGCGGTTTATCTCTTCGCGTAGCCGCTCGGGGCCGAATCCCGCGCCGCCAAGCACCCCGAGCCCGCCGGCGTTCGAAACAGCGGCCACCAGCGCCGCGGTTGCAACGGGCCCCGCGATCCCTCCGGCCACCGGGCCCATGCCGGCCAGCACAACCGGGTATTCGATTCCAAGCATGTCGCACAGAGCCGTGCGCAGCACCGGACGAGCCATTGGCTTAACTCCGAAGTGGATAGTGTCCGGAGTATACGCGGGCCGCGGGCGAGCGGCGGGGTGGTCAGGCCGTACGTGCTACGGTCATCGCCGCGTCACGCGTTGTTGGCGGCATCGGCGGCACGATGAAGGGCGACAGATCATTGGCAGGCGGGAACGGCGGCTCGGTTTCGCCCTGGGTCACCAACCACTCCGCGAGGATCGCTGCCGCGACTGCGCGGGGGTCGGGCACGTATTGCCCGCGTCGGACCAGTTGGCGCAATTCGAGCACTCGCCGCATCCGCGCGTCGAATCCCACCGGTTCGTTGATCGTGGTTTCGTTGGCCAGGAAAGCGGTTGCGGTCACTCTGCGTACCCTCCGTTGTGGTTACATCATGGTGTACGGCGGGTGAACCCCTGATCTTTAGCCCTAAGACCCGAATAGGGCTGTTTCTTAACGAAACTCTGTCGATTAGGGGCCGGTCACTCCCGCGGCAGGCCCAATCCTCGCGTTGCCACGACCGATCGCTGGATCTCGCTGGTCCCACCCTCGATCGTGTTGGCCACGCTTCGCAGCAGCGTGTACTGGTAGCGCTCGGCCTGCGAACCCGCCCTGGATGCCTGACCCTCTGTCCCGAAGACCTGCACCGCTGTTGCTGCCACCTTTTGCTGAAGTTCAGCCCCAAAGAGTTTCGCCATCTGCGCTTCCCGCGTAGGCACCAGCCCGCTCCCCTGCATCGAGGCGATGTTGTAGGCCATGTTTCGCAGCACCTGCACCGCCACGGCGTTATCGGCCAACCTGTGCCGCACCGCGGGCGTTACGCCTCCGCGTTGCCGCACGAGGGCCACGAGGTCATCGACGGTGCGCCGCGCGGTCGATGTTGCGCCGATCGAGCTACGCTCGTAGTCGAGCCCGATCGCCACGTGGTACCAGCCACGGTTCTCTTCGCCCACCAGGTTCGCCGCCGGGATGCGGACGTCCTCGAAGAAGATCTCGTTGAACTCGTGCGTGCCCGCCATGTTCGTCAACGGCCGGACCGTGATGCCCGGTGTGTCCATCTTGATCGCGAACGTGGAAAGGCCCTTGTGCTTCGGTACGTCGGGGTCGGTTCGCGCAGCCAGCCAGCCCCAGTCGGCGTAATGGCCAAACGTAGTCCATATCTTCTGGCCGTTGATCACGTAGTCGTCGCCGTCGCGCGTCGCCCGCGTCTGCATGGCGGCAAGGTCCGAACCGGCGCCCGGCTCGGAATAGAGCGTGCACCAGATGTCGCTGCCGTCGGCGATGTTCGAAAGGTAATTGGCCTTCTGCTCGTCCGTGCCGTAGAGCATCACCACGGGGCCCACCCAGGCAACGCCCATGTTCACCGTGCCGGGCACGCGGTGATAGGCCATCTGCTCGTTGAAGATCATCTGCTCCATCGTCGTCGCGCCGTAGCCGCCGTACTCCTTCGGCCACGGCAGCGCCAGCCAGTGGCGCTCGGCGAGCCGCTTCATCACCTGCCGCTCGACCTCCAGGCCTTCTTCGAGCGAACTCCGCTCCGCATCCCAGCCGGCAGGAAGGCCTCGCTCGATGAAGCCGCTGACTTCGGACTGGAATGCGGACTGTTCCGGATTCAGGCGAAAGTCCATGAGTGCTCCTCGCTAGGGCGTGAGTATGCGACGGCCCCGGCGGCGATGCTACCGGTCGTAGTGCATCGAGCATGTCAGCATCCGTTTCCGCCCGCCGGCCCGCCGTTCGAACGTCATCCGCAGCGACGAAGACGCCGACACCGACCACGAGCCTTCACGGTCGCCCCGCAGTTGGTGGACGCCCAACGAAGGGTGGCGTTCGGTCTCGTCGAGCAAGCGGAGTGCCTGTAGGAAGGCTGCTTGCTCGGAGGCGCTGAACTCTCTTCCCGCGAAGTCCCGGAGGAACGTTTCCGTGAAATCCAACGACGTGTACTCGCCGCCCATGCGTCAGAGTTGCCTGAGCTCGTCCTCGGTCATCTCCCGGACCCGCGCCTTCCGCGAATCCTCGTGCGCTTCGGCGAGGCGCTCGCGGTGCTCTGCCGTATACGCCCATGCATCTTCGCGCCTCAGAGCGACCACGGGCCTGAGAATAATTGCGTCGGTATTGCCATCTACTTCCAGTTCGAACTCCGTCGAACCCTCGAGCCCCAACGCCCGCCGGGCGTCAGCGGGGACCGTGAGTCGTCCCATTTCGTTCATGACAACGGTTTTCATCGCAGTTCCTCACTTTCAGTCTATCAGACAATTCGTCGAATCGACGCGAACCGTGCACTCGCTGCGGAAGCTATAATTCGGTCGTGCCACCACCCGCCGGACAAAAGCCCCGCCTCGTCATCCTGGACTCCCACGGCATTCTCTTTCGCGCCTTCTTCGCACTCGGTTCCGTGCCCAATCCGCTCACGAGCTCCAAGGGCGAACCGACCTACGCCACCTACGGCTACGCAGAATCGCTCCTCCACGTGCTGGAGGTGCTCCAGCCGACGCACATCTGCGCCGCCTGGGACGCCGGCGGCAAGACGTTCCGGCACGAAGCGAGCGACGCCTACAAAGCCACCCGCCGCGAGACCCCGTCCGACCTCCTCCCCCAGATGGCACGCGTCCGCGAGATGCTCGATTGCTTCAACATCCCGGTGTTCATGCAGCCAGGCTTCGAAGCCGACGACCTCGCTGGCACGATCGCGAAGAAATCGGCCGCCCAGGGCATCGAAACGTACCTCGTCACGCTCGATACCGACCTCGTGCAGCTCGTCGGCCCGAACGTCAACATCTTCATGTTCCGGCCCTACCAGCGCGACGTCGTTATCTACAACGAAGCGACGGCGGCCCAGCGCTGGGGCTTCAGCCCGAAGTACATGATCGACTTCAAAGCCCTCAAAGGGGACACGAGCGACAACATCGAGGGCATCAAGGGGATCGGCGAAAAGACCGCCACCGACCTGATCCGGCAGTTCGGCGATGTCGGCGCGATTTACGAGAACATCGAGCTCATCAAGAGCCCATCCGTCCGTCAGAAACTGAAGGACGGCGAACAGCGTGCGAGGGAGAACATCCACCTCGTCACCATCAGAACCGACCTCCCGGTCGATTTTGACCTCGATGCCTGCCAGGTGCGCGACTACGACCGCAACCGCGTCGTTGAGTTCTTCCGCGAACTGGAGTTCCGAAGTCTGATCCCGCGCTTGCCGGAGACCATCGGCACCTCCACGTCCGGCCCGGCGCCGGAGGTGGTCGAGGTCGCGGTCTCGTACACGACGGTCACCGACAGCACCGCGCTGGCTGCCCTCGCCGCCGACCTTCGATCCGCCGGCAGCTTCGGTTTCAGCGCACTCTCTACCAGCGGCGACACGTCGCACCTGTTGTTGCTCGGCCTGGCCTTCGCAACCGCACCCGGACGGGCCTGGTATGTGCCTGTGGGCCATGCGCCTCGCATGGATGGCAACTCGACGCAGCTCCCTCTGGACGAGGTGCGCACCACACTCGGTCCTTTGATCGCCGATGCTTCGCTGAAGGTCACGACGTATGGCTCCAAGTACCTGATGCACCAGTTGGAGCGGTACGGGATGGGGATTGAAGGCGACGAGTTCGATGTCGGCATAGCAGCTTTCCTCCTCGGGGAGACCTCGTCGAACCTGGGCACGCTCATAAACGAGCGACTCGGCATGGAAACCGTGGCTCTCACCGGGCTCACCGGCACCGGGAGGAACACGGTTTCGCTCGCCCAGGTCGAAATGGAAAAGGTGGGCGAGTACGCCTGCCAGCAGGCGGAAATGCTCCTTCGCATTCGCCCCCAGCTGGAGGAGCAGCTCAACGAACGCGGGCAATGGCCGCTCTTCGCCGAGATGGAGCTGCCCCTCGTGCCGGTCCTCTACCGGATGGAGCGCATCGGCGTCGCCGCCGACGTGGCCGTGCTTCGCGAACTCTCCCGTGTCATGTCCATCGACATCGACCGAGCCGAGCGGGAGATCTACGCGTTGGTCGGGCACGAGTTCAACATCGGCAGCCCCCAACAGCTCAGCGACATCCTCTTCAAGGAACTCGGCCTCCCGAAGAGCCGCAAGACCACCCAGGGCTATAGCACCGACCAGCGGGCGCTCGAGGCGCTGAGGCCGGTGAGCCCAATCATCGACCTCATCTTCGAGTACCGGGGCCTGACGAAGCTCAAGTCGACGTACTGCGATGCCCTCCCCGCCACGGTCGCGGAGGACGGGCGCATTCATACGGATTTCCAACAAACCATCGCCTCCACCGGCCGCCTGAGCAGCACCAACCCGAACCTCCAGAACATCCCGGTACGCACCGACGCAGGGCGGGACATCCGCCGGGCGTTCGTCGCCAGCCACTTCCCCGACCCGTGGTTCGTCGCTGCTGACTATTCGCAGGTGGAACTGCGCGTGCTCGCAGAGGTCACGGGCGACAAGAGCCTGATCGACGCCTTCCTTACCGACCAGGACATCCATAAGGCGACGGCAGCCACGGTCTACGGTGTCGACCCTGCCCATGTCACGCGCCAGATGCGCGACGTGGCCAAGATGGTCAACTTCGGCATCGCCTACGGCATGGGCGAATTCGGGTTGAGCAGCCGCACCGGCATGTCCCGTGAAGAGGCCGAAGCCTTCATCAACTCCTACTACGCCAACTTCCCGGGAATCGCGGAGTGGCAGAAACGGACACTCGCCTTCACCCACGAAAAGGGCTACGCCGAAACGCTGTTCGGCAGACGGCGCTACCTCCCGGCCATCCGCAGCACGAACTTCCAGGTCCGCAGCGCCGCCGAGCGGGAAGCGATCAACATGCCGATCCAGGGCACGGCCGCGGACATCATCAAAGTCGCGATGATTCGCGTCGATGCCGAGCTCCGCGAACGAAAGCTCACGAGCCGGATGATCCTCCAGGTCCACGACGAGCTCATCTTCGAGTGCCCCGCGGCGGAGACCGAAACCATTCGCGAACTCGCTCAGCGGATCATGCCTGCGAGCCTCGAAATGCGCGTGCCGCTGAAGGTCGACCTGAAGCAGGGCCGCAACTGGGGCGAGATGGAGTAGACGGCCGCCCCGAACCATCGCCAGGCGGTCCGCGGAGTGCCCGTATACTTTGCCAATGCACATCGCCGTCGTCGGCGCTGGAGCGGCCGGGCTGACCGCCGCTTACCGGCTCTCGCAAGCCGGACACCGGATCTCTGTCTTCGAATCAGCCGCGCACGTCGGCGGCCGGACGCATAGCGAGCACTTCGGCGCTGGCCACTACCTTGATACTGGCGCGGGCTGGCTCACCACCGCCTACACCCGGACGCTTGCCATCCTTGAAGAGCTTGGCGAGCGCGAACGTCTTCGTCCGCTCAAGGCTAGCGGTGCATCCGAGCTATTGGTCGGCGGAAAGTCCTATTCCGGCACGGGACTCCCACGTTCCACGGACGGTTCCACCCTCGTGCCGCCCGCCGAAAGCGCGGCGTTGCGGGACTGGCTGAGGGGCCTGCTCGATTATCCGCCCCTGGGCTACCGGATTGACCACGACCACCAGTCCGCCACGGAACACCTCCAGAACGTCAGCCCCGCGGCCGCGCGCCACGCGTGCGCCCCCAGGTGCGAAGCGCTCGTCGCGCCGCTCGCGGACCAGTCGGCCGAGTTTCTGCGCTCCTGG
>JBGOVF010000096.1:0-7329 GCA_041477975.1 Tepidiformaceae bacterium | reverse complement strand
GAATGGGACGTGGCGGCCGGAGCCGCCCTGTGCACGGCCGCCGGCCTCAGGGTCACCGACGTGCTCGGCGCGCCGCTGCGCTTCAATCAACCCGAGCCGCACGTGCGCGGCCTGCTCGTAGCCGAGCCCGGCGTGCATGAGCGATTCACGCGGTTCTACAGCCGCTTTCGCGAGTGAGTGTGCGCCTCGGAGTCCACGCAAATCGGTTAACCTCGTGGCACTGACCCGATTGGAGCAGCCATGAGCATCGGCATCGGTTTGGGCGTGGCGGGATTTCCGTTTTCGTCGCCAGCGGCGTTCCTCGACTGGATCGACCTCTGTGAGGAACGCGGCGTCGATTCCGTCTGGTTCAGCGAACGGCTGGTCTCCGTGCAGCCGGCGCTCGAACCCATCGCGGCGTTCGGCGTGGTCGCCGGCCGGACGAAGCGCCTCAAGTTCGGGATGAACGCCATCGTTCTCCCCCTGCGCGACCCCCTCGTGCTCGCGAAGGAGTGCGCCACGCTCGACTTCCTCAGCGGCGGGCGCCTGCTCCCGGTGTTCGGGGTGGGCGGCGAAACCGCGCCCGAATGGCGTGCCACCGGGCGCAACCCGGCCGGCCGCGGGTCGCGCTCCGATGAGGCGCTCCAGCTCCTGGCGCGGCTGTGGTCGGAGGACCACGTTTCATTCGAAGGCCGCCACTACCGCTACACCGACGTGACCATCAGCCCAAAGCCGGTACAGCAGCCACTGCCGCTCTGGATTGGTGGGAGCAGCGAGGCGGCCATCCGGCGGACGGCTGCGATCGGCACCGGCTGGTTAGGCGGGATTCAGTCCCCAGCCCAGGTGCGGCCGGTGGTAGCCGCGATCAAAGCGGCGACGGTCGAGGCGGGCCGCACGATCGACGACGACCACTACGGCGCCGGGTTCCCGTTCCGGTTCGGATCGATGGACGACCTGGTGGTTCAACGGCAGGCGGCCGGCCTTGCGCGCATTGGCGCCGGGCTGCACGCGACTGCGTACATGGCTATCGGCGGGACGAAGGAAGTACGAGCTCGTCTGCAGGAGTACATGGAAGCCGGCGTTTCGAAGTTCGTCCTGCGTCCGATCGCCGATTCCGACGCCGAGTGGATGGCGCAGACGGCGCGACTGGTCGACGAAATCGTCCCCGAGTTCACGGTCGTTCGTTAGGTCGCCGGGTCCGCCCGAACGAGGCGCACATAGAACACGTCCTCACTTTGAGGGGGCTCATCAAAGACTTTGCCTGCGCTGAACAACGCCAGGACGCGCCCGGCATCGGCGATCGCCACCATGCCAGCGCGCTCCCACCGCGGAATATGGGCAGCACCGCAGATATCGGAGACTTTTCGTTCGATACGCCGATAAGGCATGCGGTCGCCCTCGCGGACGGAACGAGCGCGGAGCGCGCCCTCAATCTTCGCGCGGTCAAGCCGGCATATGGTTGTTGCAATCGGAGGCTCGAAAGCCTCGGTACTCGCGTCCACTCGCCAGGGCCCGGCACGAGTGCTCCCGGGGACGTTGAGGATGGCCGCGAACGGCTCGGTCCGAGCCAGAACGGGGCCCACTCTCACCAACCACTGCGAAGCTTCGACCGACACCTCTCCGAACTGCACGACGCCCGATCGGCGGTTGAGAACGGCGCGAAGGTTCTCCAGCCGGGTGCGATTGACCTCCGATTCCAGCTTGTAGAAGGCCGCTTCGCGCTCGACCAGCAGCGTCACGGCCTCGGACGGCAACTCTGCAAACCTGGGAAGCTCGAAGATCGCACCCACGGGAGTTCGGCATTCCGGTTGAAGCGCGAGCGCTTGCCGCTCGATCGGCGCGAACGCCTCGCGGGCGTGCGCCGCGAGGCCCACGAGCGCGGCCTCAATCGCCGGGTTTACCTCCCGCAATGCCGCAAGCGTGCGGTGACGCAGCAGGTTGCGCGTGAACGCCGGATCAGCGTTGCTCGCATCGGCGATGGGCTCGATCCCGGCGTCCGCGCAAATCGCCTGCGTTTCCGCTCGACGGAGTTCCAGTAGCGGGCGGACCAGGCGCTGCGCTTCCGCGCCCGGGACCGGCGCAACCGGGAGCATCCCGCGGATGCCCCGGATCCCGCTGCCGCGGACGATTCGCAAGAGAACCGTTTCGGCCTGGTCGTCGGCGGTGTGCCCGACCGCGATGCAATCCGCCGCTTCCTTGCCGGCAGCGAACGCCAGGAATTGATAGCGCATCCGCCGGGCGGTTTCTTCTATTCCCGACTTCCGCTCCCGCGCCACGGCGCGGACATCGCCTTCGCCTGTAAGGCACTCCACACCGAGGCGTTCGGCCAGGGCCCGCACAAACTGAAGGTCGCGCGCCGAATCATCGCGAAGCTTGTGGTCGAAGTGCGCGACTTTGACATCGAATCCGAACGTCGCCCTCAGCCGCAGAAGGAGGAGGAGGCAGGCGACGGAATCCGGCCCACCAGACACGCCAACCAGCACTCGTTTGGTGTGCCGGAACATGCGCTCCCGTCCGGCGAAACCCGCTACGCGCCGAGCTGCGTCGGCCAACACCGTGCGAGCCGGGTTAGCGGGGAAAGAGCCGCTCCCACCATTCGCCCCCGGATTGTCCGCCCTGCGAGAGCGGCGGGCTGATGACGACAAACGGCACCTCTCCGTCGCGTGTGTAGCCCAACTGGCGCCGCGCCTCCTGCTCCACGTACGCATCCGACGCAACGTAGGTGCGAATGGCCTCGAGATACGCCTTCTCGTCTACCAATGCCTGCTCCTGGCGCGCAGCTTCAGCGCGATCGTCCTGGAGCTGGTTGTTGCGAATCGCGCCAGTTGCCGCGGTGTAGACGAAGTATCCAGTGACTGCCAGGCAAGCTATCACTACGAGGCGCGTGCGAGTCTGTTGGAGCACTCCCATGGGCTTCAGCGTCACAAGCTACGCTCCGCACGATCAAGGGACAAGGCGGCCGCGTGGCATGTGTCGTTCAGTGCGACCACATTCAGGCGCGGCCCCCGGATAATAACGGTCGACACTGAGCCGAGATCCACCTGTACCGCGCGGAATGCCCCGAGGCCAGCTCCCAGCAGCTGGCACAGCGCCACTTTGATGACGAAGTTGTGCGAGACGGCCACGACCACCGACTCGGGGGCGGATTCGCGCAGCTCGGTCAGGAGCGGATGCGCACGGGCCGCAACATCGGCGATGCTTTCGCCGCCTGGCATGCGTACGGTCTCTGAGTCCGCCGCGGCCCAGGCGCGCATGAAGTCTGGGAAGCGTTGGCTCATCTCTACGAACGCGAGGCCTTCCGTTTCACCCACGTCCATCTCAATGAGCGCGGGCAGCTGTTCCACCGGCAGCCCGTGCGCCGCGGCCGCCGCAGTCGCCGTTGCCGTCGCCCGGCCGAGGGGGCTGGAGATCACACGGTCGACCCTGCCGCCCGCGAAGCGCTCTCCGAGCGCCTGTGCCTGAAGCAGTCCGAGGGCGCTCAGCGGGATGTCGGCACGGCCGAGCCCGAGGCCGCCGGAGTTGTATTCCGTCTCGCCGTGCCGAACGAGGTGCAGGATCACGTGAGGGGCGGCTGCAGCGGTGCCCAGAGGCGTTCTATGAACGGGGAAAAGCCGATGGAGCGCCAGAACTCGCTCGCCGCTGAGTCCGCCGCGAGGACGGTCATTTCGAAGTGCGAGACGCCCTCGCGCGCTGCCACCCATTGGGAGAGGGCTTCGAAAAGCCTGCGGCCAACGCCTTGCCGCCTGAAATCGTCGGCGACGTAAAGGTAGCCGACGGTACCGTGCCGCTCCGGCAGCCGGTCGCTCGGGTTAGCCTCGATTCCACCGGTGATGAAGCCGATGAGCTGGCTCTCCGCCTCGGCTACGAACGCTGCCGACCAGGCGCGCCCGCGGCTCTGTTGGAAACTGGCGAGGAACTCGTCCAGGGCCACGGGCGCCGGGATGATGCGTGGATCGACCGAGGCGTTGTAGCCTCGGGCGCCTTCCCAGAGGGCATACAAGTGCGCGCCATCCGCTGGACGCGCCTGCCGGACGGACACGCTCATACGTACTGCCCCCGCCGGCGCCATGCCTCCCTGGCGGGAGACCCTTCGTCGAGCACCAGTCCTGTCCGGACGATCGCGCCATCGACGGTCGCCTCAGGGAATACGGCTCCGAGCACCTGTTCCGGCCGCGCTGTGAGTTCGGCGTCGGCCTGGAGCCGCATACAGAGTTGCGTCGAGCCATCGGATTCGAAAACGCCGAGGGACGCAACTGCTTTGCGCAGGTCGTACGTCTTGGTCTTCTCGCGCCGCTCTTCACTCCATTCGAACTCGGCCGTCGCCATGAATTGAGCGGCGCAAAGCCGGGCGTCGTCAGCCGTCAGGCCGTGGATTGGGACTCGGTAGTCCGCCCAGAGCAGGCCAGCCTGCGGCGGCGGCGCGCTAACGGATATCTCGCCCACTCCCACGGCCCCCAGGTCGTCGTTACTCTGGGCCAGCAGTCGCTCGCGAAACTCGTCGGTTTGAACACGTTCATCCAGGGTGACGTCCATCACTTCGGCTTCGCCAACGAATCCGAGCGGAAGCGGCGAGGCGAACGACAGCTTCGGGTGCGGCGTGAAGCCCTGTGAATACGAAAGCGGCAGCTCGGCCCGGCGGATGGCGCGCTCCCACGCGCGCAGGACATCGAGGTGCGAGATGAAGCGAACCCGCTCGCCCTTTCGGAACCACACACGAAACCGTTGGGCGCTCACGAAAGGGATGGTAGCACGGCGTCGCGCTACTTCAGCACTGCGCCCGCCAGGGCTTCGGCAGCCGAGTGAGGATCGAGCTGGCGGTCGGCCACGCGGCGCACCAGCGCCTCCAATTCGGCTTCGGGCGTCGATTGGCGGATGCGCTCAAGGAGGATGGAACGGGCAATCGTCAGCACCTGGTGGCGCGCGTCGATCTCTCGCTGCTCGACGAGGCCTCCGGAGGACTCCAGGAACGCCCGGTGCTCCTCAACCGCATCGGCGAGCGCATCTGCCCCCTCTCCTTTGGTGGCCGTAGTCTTCAGGATCGGAGGCCGGCGCGAGCCCTTCGGTGCGAGGGAAAGCAGCGCTTGCAACTGGCTCACCAAAATGTCCGCGCCGGGGTGGTCGGCTTTGTTCACCACCAGGACGTCAGCGATCTCGATGATCCCGGCCTTGAGAGCCTGGATGTCGTCGCCGGTGCCGGGATTGTTGACCAGGATGGTCGTGAGCGCCGTGCCTGCAATTTCAACTTCATCCTGCCCTGCGCCGACCGTCTCGATGATCACGTAGTCGAAGCCGAACGCGTCCATCACCGAAACGACCTCATCGATGGTCGGCGCGAGACCGCCCAACGCGCCCCTCCCGGCCATGCTGCGCACGAACACGCCGGGGTCGAGGGCGAGGTCCTGCATGCGGATCCGGTCCCCGAGGATGGCGCCGTGCGTGAATGGACTGGAGGGGTCGACCGCGACGATCCCGACCGTCTTGCCTCGCCTCCGGTATTCAGATGCGAGGGCGGCGGTGAGGGTGCTCTTCCCCGAACCCGCGCCGCCCGTGACGCCGACGATGTGGGCCTTGCCCGAACGTGGGAACAGTGTCCGGAGGTACTCGCGGCCCTCCGGGGTCTCGCCCTCTACCCGGCTGATGATGCGCGCGAGAGCACGACGGTCTCCGTCGAGGAATCGTTGCGCGAGGTCGTCCACCGGCTACTTCTTCGCGTGTTCGTAGACGAACTTCACAATGTCCTGCGTGTTCGTACCGGGGCGGAAGATGGCCTTGAACCCGAGCGCTTCGAGTTGCTTTGTGTCTTCTTCGGGGATGATGCCGCCGCAGAAGAGGAGCACATCGTCCACGCCGCGCTTCTTGAGCTCGGCGACTACACGGGGGAACAGCTCGAGATGCGCGCCAGAGAGGATGCTGAGGCCCACGACGTCCACATCTTCCTGGAGCGCCGCTTCCGCGATCATCTCCGGGGTCTGGCGGATGCCGGTGTAGATGACTTCGCAGCCGCCATCGCGGAGGGCGCGCGCAACGACCTTCGCGCCGCGATCGTGGCCATCGAGGCCGGGCTTCGCGATCAGGACGCGGATGCTGGAGGTGGTGGTTGGAGCCGTCATTGCCTCATTCTCTACCTGTACTTGACGAAACGTGCAATGCGGCGGGGTCAGCTGCGCCGGACGAGTTGCAGGTTCACTCCGTGTGTGGACTTCATCGAAACAAAGGCCAGCCCATTGCGCGGGTCGCCCATGCCCCAAGGTCGCGCAGATGCTGAACCGCGGCATCCAGGTCGTGCACAGCTATAGAAAGCATGAACGCCCCTTTGCCGCGCTCCTTCGCGAATGTGGCGACAGGCCCCTCGCCTGTCGTTGGCTGGATGAATTCGAGGTCGGTCTCGCCGACGGGCATGAACGCGTTCTTGATGCCGAGTGCGGGTACTTCCCCACCGCGCGAACGATCTGCGGCAAAACCGAAGTTCCTGGTGTAGGTCGCGAGCGCCTCTTCGAGGTCTTTGACGACGATTCCGACGTGGTCGATCTTCCTCGCCCTCATCGGGGCGCTTCCTCTACCGGCAGCGCACCGTACTGGATGACGGCGAACGGCACGCCGGAAGTGCCGCTCTTCACTGCCGCGATCTTGGCGCCCGGTTGCACAGCTGGCGACGGGTCCGTCACCGGGTAGCCGAGCTCCCGCAGCGAGGCGACGGCCGCGTCGATGTCGTTCACCGCGAAGACGATACCCCAGAGCTTCGCACTGACCTCGTCGTACGGCTTCACCTCGCCTGGCCCCGCGAACTCCAGCACTACTTCCTTAAGTTTCGCGAACTCCAGGTGGGCGCGCGTGCCCGGACGCGACATGGTCCGTTTGATCTCGATCCCGAGGTTCTCGGCGAAGCGCTGGGCCGTCGCCGCACTGTCGTTCGACTGGATGACGATGTGGTCGATGTGCGTGGCGCCGATACCCATCGCTTAATGCCCGCCCGCGATGGGTGTGGCGAACTCGACGAGAACACCGTGGTTGGATTTCGGGTGAAGAAAGCAAATCATCCCGGCGAGTCCGAGCCGGGGCTTCTCGTCGATCAGCTGGATACCCTTCGCTCGCGCGGCCTCCAGTTCCTTGTCGACGTCGTCCGATTCGAAGCAGATGTGGTGCATGCCTTCGCCGCGCGTGGCGAGGAAGCGGGCGATACCCGTGTCGTCGCGGGTGGGTTCGAGCAGCTCGACCTCGGAGCCGCCGATCCGGAGCAACACGCCGCGGACGCCCTGGTCTTCGATGACACGGTCTTCGGTCACGGGTAGCCCGAGGGCATCCCGGTAGAACTTCATCGCTTCGTCGGCGCTCTTCACGACGACACCGACG
>JBGOVF010000193.1:0-5418 GCA_041477975.1 Tepidiformaceae bacterium | reverse complement strand
TCAGAACCTCCACGTTGACGTGGTCGGGTGGCTGTCGGAGCGATACGCCGTGACAACGGCGCGCGATGCCGGGCTCGCGACGACGACCGACTTGGCGCTCATGCGATACGCAGAGCAACGCCAGCTCGTGGTGGTCACGCACGACACGGATCTTGGCGAGCTCGCGTTGGCTTCCGCCTCCGGCGTTTCGGGGGTCGTGCTGCTGCGCCCGGCGCACCGCGGCGCGGAATTTTCCATTGCGCAGTTGGAGGTTCTGTTGGAGGCGGACCTTCCTGACGACCATCCGTTTCTCGTAGTGCTGAACCGCTCAGGAGATTCACTCTCCCTGCGCTTCAGGCGGCTGAGTTGAGCGAGGGATCGAGAATCCGTGATCGTCCCCTTCATCCGCTGGTCCACGTGAAAGCGGCAGAAGTACTGGAAAGTAGCACGCGGGTAGTGCGCTGGCGCCGTTAAGGCGCGGAAAGCGGGCCGAGGAGGATCCGGTCGGGAGTCACGCCCTGGAGCAATCCTTCGGGGGTCGAGCCGCAACCCGGCCCGGCACCGACGATCACTCCCCTCGCAACGTGGAATGTGATCGCGACACCGTTTTCGGACCTGTAGATGATGCCGTATTCGCCTCGCGGGACCCAGTTGAAGAGATAGCCACCCGCAGGCTCCTCACGATACACCGCGTAGAGCGACCTGGGCCGCGCCGCCCAGTCGTTCAGCGCTTTCTCAATGACCTCAACCTCGGTCGCTTGCTCACAGTCGGCCATCCGGAACAGGGGTATGAAGTCGCCCGAGCGGGATCCGGGCGGACATTTCGGGAACAACGACAGCGGCGGCGGCTGGTCCCGGCACTCTGTCGGCGTGAGTTGAGCATGCTGAAGGATCTCCGCGGTCGTGTTCGCCGTGCCGAGCAGGCGAACCACGCTGGACACCTCCGGCGGAAGCTGTGGCGTCGGCGTGACCGGCAGCGGCGATTGCAGCGTCGTCGGCGTGGAGACGGGCTCCGAAGGCGTATACCCGGTACGGGAGGCCGAGACCGAAGGGTGGCTCGACTGGTCGCCGCTGCGGCGAGCGACGGCAGGTGCAGTGCGCCGAGAAAGCCTCCGCCGCGACGACGCCTTGCCGACTGACTCAACAGGCCGACGGATAGGACGAAGTGTTCGCACCGGCAATGCCAAGATAGTCCTGTGCCCACACGTACTGACTGGCCGAATAGGTGTAATAGCACGCGTAGTGGTTGGCTCCGATGGATTGGCCCATCTCAACGTGGAAGTGATTGGAGCTGTCGTAATTCACGGCGTAGCACTGCTGTGCAGGAGGGACTCCGGCTGGTACACCGGCCCCGGAGCCCCAGAATGCGACCCAGCCAACCGTCGCCCCGTTGGTCACCGACTGCCCCTGGTACAGTTGGTAGGGATTGAACGGATCCATTCCGATATCCGAGACGTGGGCGAGCAAGTACCAACCGCGAGAACCACTGGCATTCCGAAGGTCGAACTTGTATGCCCAGCCTGCCCAGGCGTTACCAGTGCACGAAGATCCCTTAGCGGCGACCACAGCATAGGTTGTGCCGTCGTTGGTCGCGATCCAAAGCTTTCCTTCTACTCCAGAAGTGTGGTAGAAGTCCGTCGCCCAATGTCCACCCCATGGGCGGTGATGGCTCGATGGAGGCGCGTTGTTGCCAAGATTGTAGTATCCTGAAAACGGCGCGCCGGGGAATACGTACGACTCAGAGTGCGATGCTTCGGCGTTGTATGTCGGCCCGGCCGCGATAGCGAGCGCGGTCACTAGCGCCACGAAAAGAGTTGACGGAAGAACCTTCACCAAGAGCGTTATTCTCACTTCATTTACCTCCTTTCGAACTCAACCAGGCGAACTCGCCCGTTGCCCAAATCCGCGACGGCGAGTTGGCCGGCGCTGAGCAAGGCCAGACCGAGCGGGTTGCTGAACTGGGCCGCGCTTCCGACGCCATCGGCGGCCCCGATCTGACCCGTCCCGGCCATGGCATGGAGCGTGCCGTCCGGTGCGACGGCCACGACGCGGTGTGCTTGTGTGTCTGACACGAGGAGGGTCCCGTCGTCCAGGACCACCAAACCGGTCGGATACGACAATCCCCCGAGATTCCCCAGCGAACTTCCTCCGGTGTACGTGGACGGAACCGCCTTGACGATCGTGGTCACCACGCCGCCTGGCGTGATCTTGCGGATGTCGTTGTTGCCATGCTCGGCGACGTAGATCACCCCCTCGGAGCCGATGGCCACGGCCGAAGGGGCCGAGAACGTGGCTTTGGCGACGGGGCCATCCGCAGCGCCAGTTTCGCCAGTGCCAGCGAGCGTCGTAACGGCGCCGTTCGGAGCGATACGCCGGATACGGTTGTTGTCCTTGTCGACGACGATGACGTTACCTGTGTTATCCACCGCGATTGCCACCGGAAGATTGAACCGTGCGTCGGTTCCGCTGCCGTCGCGGAACTCGCCCGCCCCCAACCCTTCGGGGCCGCCTCCAGCGATCGTCGTCACGCGTCCGGTTTGGTCTATCTTGCGGATCCGATGAGCCACGTCCTCGGCAACGAAGACGTTGCCTTCTTTATCCGCAGCGATGCCGGTTGGACCGCTGAATTCAGCGGCGGATCCCTGACCGTCTGCGGACCCAGCTTGACCCGAGCCGGCGAGCAAACTGAGAGCGCCCGACGGGCCAAGCCTATACACCTTCTTGCCGTAGTAATCGGCGATGAAGATGTCTCCATCGGGACCCACGGCCAGGGACTGAGGTCGGATGCCGTTAGGCAAAGGGCCCCCGCCAAGCGTCGAGACCCTGACATTGACGATGAGCTTCGTCTGGGGCGTGGCCTCCGTTGCGGCTGGGCTCGCATCCTTCAGCGGCCCGCTCGACGTGAGAACGAGCGCTGTTCCCGCAATTCCGCCAGCTGCGAGAGCGGCGCCTAGCGTGCCCAAGAGTATGGCGCTACCGGTCATATCCTCCTCCTTGGTCAGGTGCCGTCGCCAGGTTGCCGAGCGGCGGTACGGCGACTCAGCCTGCCTTACCGGTGCGCTTTGCGGTTGATCTTTTCAACCGAAGATCCGATCGTTTTCGATCATTTCGCGCGCGTCTCGTGTGCAGCAGTTGAATTGGCGGCGGACCCAGGTGGCGAGTTTCCCGCGGCTGGGCTGGATGTTCGTCAGGTCGAAGACTTTGTGTTCCAGTTCGGCGAAGTGACGGCGGACCGTCGGCTCGGAAATCTTGAGGCCGTCCGCGATCTCGGCGGTCGTGTAGCCGACCTCCAGCGCGGCGAGGCAGCGCATCTCCAGTTCGCTGAGGAAATGGACATGCCGCGAATCCAAGATGTCGAGCAGTTCGTGGGTTTGGAGCATCCCGCTCACCTCCGCCTCCCTCCGGCTCGGGGGGGCGCTGCCGTTGTAGCACCGGGTCTGTGAACTATCAAGACGCGGAATGTAAAATGCGTATCGCCGAAATGGCGCCCAGCCGCCCGCCGGGTCGCCGCTCTCAGTATTGGACGATGTAGGCCAGTTCGGCGCCTTTGTAATGGGCGCGGATTTCCCAGCAACCGCGGGCAGGGATGTGGACGCCGACCAGCATTGCCGTGCCGAAATCCGCATAGGCGTTGGTGGCATCACCCCCCACGCACGGCCCTGATCTCGGAGTGCAACCAGTGGTGGAGGCGAAACTGCCCGGTGCGTCCAGCCGCCTGCCCGTGACGGCGATCTGCGGATACCGTTCGTCCTCAATGTTGAAGTTGCGGCTCCACCAGAAGGTCTTTTCGCCAAACGTGGCGCCGGAGGGGTCGACCATCGTCCAGAGGTCGTCGCTGCCGTACCAGACCGAATGATAGTAAGCCGGCGGCTGCGCGAGGTAGGGAGCGCGAGCAATGTAGGGTTGGCTCGGGATCGTGATAGGACAGTCGTCGACGTAGTTCACCGGCGTGGGCGGAGCGGCTGTCGGGCTCGATGGGGCGGCTGCGCCTTCCGCACCGGACGTGCAGGCCGCCGCCATCAGTGCCAGCCCGGCCACGAACCCGAAGGCGCAGTGCTCACGCCATGTCCTGGAGAATGGGATAGCCACGCCCTCACTACACCGCAGCGGCCGCATCGGTTCCCGCTTACCCGGCCGCGAGGCGGCTGGCGATCCCCAGCGCCACGATCAACACCACGATCAGCGAGACGATGATGAGCCCGCGGCGCTGGCTTTCGCGCACGGTTGTTTCGTCCGGGACCGGGGCGAGGACGCCCCCGCCGTCGAGCCGGCTGATGATGTTGCGCGCCGCGACCAGGTCCTCCCGCGCGACGACGACCGCGTACGTTGCGAACACGCCGGTGACCGCCCCGCCCAGCGCGCCGCCCACGCCCTGTTCGAATGAGCGCGCGGTGATCCCGGCATCGGTGAGGGCGTCGACCCAGACGTTCGCCTGGATAGGGTGAGACGCCGCGGCCACAACCACGGCGCTTGAGGCGGCCATCAGTAAGCCGCCGATTCGCCGATGCGGTGGAGCTTGAGGAAGTTCGTGGTGCCGGCCGCCTGCACGGGCAGGCTCGCGACGACGACGACTTCCTCCCCTTCGGCCACGTGGCGGCCGCTAGTCAGCGTCGTGTCCACCATGTGGAGGAGCGCCTCGGAGGAGTCGACGAGCGGGCCGAAGATGGGCACGACACCGCGAGCCAGCGCCAGCCTCCGGCAGACCGATTCGTTCGGCGTGATCGCGAAGACCGGTGCGTTGGGGTGGACTTTGCTCAGGAGGAACGCGGTGTAGCCGCTGCGCGTGAAGCAGACGATGCCACGCATGTTCGGGTCCGATTCGACAATGCGCCGCGCCGCGAGCGCCACGACGTAGGAGTGGTCGTCGGTCTCCGGGTGGAGGGCGGCGTAGCGGTCGAGGTCGACCGTGGCGAACTCCTCGGCGCGGCGGATGATGCGGTCCATCATGGCCACCGTCTCGACCGGGTAGCGGCCGACCGCGGTCTCTTCGCTGAGCATCAGGGCGTCGCTCAGGTCCCAGACGGCGTTGGCCACATCCGAGCTTTCTGCGCGCGTTGGCCGGGGCGAATCGACCATCGATTCGAGCATTTGCGTGGCTGTGATCACCGGGATCATGTTCTTCGCGGCAGCGGCGATGATGCGACGCTGCTGCACGGGCACGTCCTCCGGCGGCAGTTCCACGCCCAGGTCGCCGCGGGCGACCATGGCGCCATCGGCCTCGGCGAGGATGGCGTCGAGGTTCTCGATAGCCTGGCGACGCTCGATTTTGGCGATGATCGGCGTGTCGGCGCCCAGCGAATTGATCAGCTCGCGGGTGCGAATGATGTCGTCGACATCGCGGACGAAGCTGAGGGCGAAGAGGTCCACGCCGCCTTCGATGCCGGCTTTGATCGACTCTCTGTCACGGTCGGTAAGGGCGGGCATGGTGAGGTTGGTGTG
>JBGOVF010000146.1:0-6328 GCA_041477975.1 Tepidiformaceae bacterium | reverse complement strand
TGCGCCACCGAACACCGCGGCCTGGAAGTCAGACATCGGGATATGGCGGATTTCCGCACCGCTCTTGATATCGACGAACGACAGGAAGGCGACGCCCGGGTCACTGAAGGTCGCCGACTCCCCACCGATCGCCACCATCGCGCCGTCGGGCGAGACAGAGATCGACGTGATCGCCGTCCCCTCCGGCACGTGGAAGATCTCGCGCTGGTTGGAACCGTCCAGGTTCGCCACGACCACGCGCTGCTCCAGGTTCATCACCACGGACCGCCCGGCCAGTTCGAAATCGTACGCGTTCGCGTACTCCCCACGATGCCCGATCCTGAACGCGCCAACGATCCGTCTCGCCCGCAAGTCGTACGTCACGACTTCGAGGATCGGCCAATGCCGTTGGCCGTCGTCATCGGCCGCCACTTCGTCCAGGTAGACCACGAGCGGCGCCGAGGCCAGGGCAGCCGGATCGCCGCCGGGCGGGGTAGCGCGCGGAGCCGGGCCAGGGGCGGCCGGCGTGGATGTCGGGGGAGCAGTTGCCGTGGCCCGTGTCGGCGGCGTTTCTCCTGCTGCCGTCGCCGTCGCCACTGTCACAGGCGTCGCGTCCTGGGAACCGCCGCGGTTGCAGGCCGCCGCGCCCACCGCTGCGGCAATCGCCAACGTCAGCGCCGCCGCGAGGGTGGGCCGCAGGCGGTGCGGGCCATACAAGGTGCTCACAGCAAAAGAACGCTGCAGCCGGGCCTGAAGTTCCGCCCCAACCGCACCCTCACGTCCGATCGAGGAAGCGTATTGGGTGCAATCGGCCATCGGCACGGGTGGCTCCCGCTCCGTACTGTTGAAGCGTGGAAGCCCCGATCGAGGTCCGTATCGCTCATTCGATCCTCCGCACGACCGTGCAGGAGCAGGCCCGGGCGTACCTCCGTTCCTTCGGAGATGCGGCGAATGGCCGCCGGGTGTTGATCTCGACGACAGGCGATCTCACGCCCGACCAGGCAGCCCGGATGGTTTCCGATGGCACGGCCGTCATCATCCTTGCCACCATACCGCGCGGCGACGAGCGCCGGGCCTACGTTGCCGCCGGCGCGCACTACGTGCCCATGAGCCCCGGCGAATCGCGCTGGACCGATGACCTTCGCGACGTCCTGCGGCGCGACGGCGACGCGCCCCTGTAAGGGCATCGCACCGCCTCCTTCACGATTCTCGCGGCACCGCCACCCGCACCGTCGTGCCCATGCCGGGAACGCTCAGCACCGTGAGCGCCGCCCCCAAACGCTCGGCTCGAGTCCGAAGCGTTATCGTCCCCATGCTCGGGCGTACTGCTTCCGTGTCGAAGCCGACTCCGTTGTCCTGCACGGTCAACGTGGTCGCATCCCCGGTCTGACGAAGGTCGATCGCCACCTTCGAAGGGTGGCCGTGGCGGATGGCGTTGCTGAGCGCTTCCCGCGCGATGTACAGCAGATCCTCCACGTCGCGCGGCTTCAGCTCGTGCAGTACCGGCGCGTTGATGTTCGTCACCACGTCAACGCCGATCGGGATCATCTGCCGGATGACGAAGGCGAGGTCCGAGATGAGTTCCGGCGCCGAGCTGGGCGCCGATGCCTCGAGCATTTCGATGTACGAGCGGATGTCCTTGATAATGCCGTTCACCCGCAGCACCACCGCGCCCAACACCTCGCGTGTCTCACCTGTGGTCGACGTTTGCAGGTGGGCGTCGGCCTCGAGACCGAGCGCGTAGAGAGATTGGATGGTGCCATCGTGCAGGTCGTGGGCGATCTGCTCGCGCTCTTGCAGGCGCACGAAGCGCCCCTGCGTCTCCCGGGCGAGCGCCGTCGAAACGGTTGCGGCAATTTGCAGCGCCAGGAGGCTGGCGGCCACCTGGTTGCTTTCCGTGAATGGCGCCGACTCGCGCGCCCTCGTCATATAGACCGAGCCGATGGTGTGCCCGGCGGCCCGGATCGGCACGCCGAGGAACGCGGACATGTCCGGATGGCCTTCCGGCCATCCCGTGAACGCCTCGTTCGACTGCAAGTCCGTCAGCCTTAGCGGCCGGTCGCGTTCTGCGAGGACTCCAAGCAACCCGCGCCCTACCGGCGGGCTCCCCAGCTTTCGCGCCGCCGCGTCATCCAGGCCGGCCCAGACGAATCGTGTGAGCGTACCCGCTTCATCGAAGGTGGCCAGCGCCGCGTAGTCGGCTTCCACCAGTTCCATCGCCCGGGCCGCGAGGCGGCGCAAGATCTCCGAAAGATCGTCGATACCGACGATCGCCTCGTTGGTGAGTTCCATCTCCCGCGCCAGATGGATGGCCGATTCGATGCTCTTCGAATTAGGCACTGCGACGGAAGGTACGGGGACGGCCTGCCCCTGTCTAGTGTTTTCTTTCGTACACAGCGCAGGCGCCGGACACCTGCTAATCGCCTCCGGGCGGGCGCGTAGCCGCACGGCGAATGGCGAAGCCTGCGGCTTCAACCCTCCGGGCCAGCCCCAGCTTCCCGAGGATATCGCTGACGTGGTGCTTGATCGTCTTTTCCGAGAGATACAGCTTCTCGCCGATCTCCCGGTTCGTCATCCCGTCTGCGATCAGCTCGAGGATGCTCAACTCGCGCTCGCTGAGCTGTTGGGCCAGCCTGTCTTCCTCCGTAATGACGTTGCCCTTGCGAATCTGGTCGATCACCGCCGCGGAGCTCGACGCATCCAGGATCTTCCCACCGCGGCCCACGACGCGCATCGCATCCATGAGCTGCGCCGTCTGCACCTCCTTCAGCATGAAGCCGCCGGCGCCGGCGATGATCGCGGCCATCACGGCCTTCTCGTCGCCATAGGAGGTGAGCATGAGGACGTTGGTATCGGTCTCTGCCCGGATCTGGCGGCAGGCCTCGATTCCCGACATCTTCGGCATCCGCACATCCATGACCACCAGGTCCGGCGCCAGGGCCTTCACCTGCTTCACGGCCTCCAGCCCGTCGCGCGCCTCGCCCACCACGTTGAAGTCGGAACTCGTCCGGAGCGCCGCCTTCAGACCTCCACGGACGATGTCGTGGTCGTCGGCGATCACGACGCTAATCGTCGTCGTCTCCACATCGCTACCTCCCGGCTCAAAGGGTACTCAGCGAATCATAGAGCCTCTCGGGGGCCATGCGCTCCCGGGCAGTCCCGGCTAGCTTGCTTTGCGCCGCTCCTGAACCACACTCATTCCGCGCTTCGTCGCGTAGAGCGCGTTATCGGCCTGGTGGAGCAACTGTTGCGCCTCGCTGAACTCGTTCAAACTCGCCAGCCCCACCGCCGCCCTGATCCAGCTATTCGCGCCGTGCGCGGCGTTGAAGCTGTAGCTCGAAGTCTCGAGCGCCACGCGCAGCGCATCGGCCATGATCGTCCCTTCCTTCAGCGTGTGGCCCGGCAGGATGACTGCAAACTCGTCCCCTCCGGTGCGCGCTACCAGGGCGCCGGGCCCGGCAGCCTCGAGGATCGAATTGCCCGCCAGCTGAAGCGCAAGGTCGCCGGCCGCGTGCCCGAACGAATCGTTGATGCTCTTGAAATCGTTCAGGTCGATGAGCGCGATCGTCAGGGGTTCGCCGCTTTCCCGGCACTCTACGATCCGCCGGTCCAGTTCGTGCGTGAAGAAGCGCCGGTTGTAGAGCCCCGTCAGGTCGTCCCGAATCGCGAGTTCGTGGTAGCGCGCCGCCCACGCGCGATCCGCTTCGCTTTGCCGCGCCCGCGGGATCTTCGAGACTTCCATCACGATCGCCGCCATCGCCAGGTACCAGCCCGCGAACGCAACCAACCAGACCTCGTCGCGCGTAACCCACGCCGCGCCAAACAACACCCAGCCGATCGCCCAGACCAGGAGGCCGGCGACCCTGGAGTAGAGAATGGCCCGCTCCACCGCGGGATTCGGCTCGGCGATGGGCGATCGCAGGTCCATGTAGGGCGTTCCTTACCCTTCTACCTCTTCAATCGGCGCTCCCTGCCATCGCCCGCAGTGGTCCGTGTCACCGGTTGCGATCTTTCCGGTCCGCCTCGCCTTCGACCCACGGAACGACGCGCTAGACTTGCCCCGCCCGTTGGCACAGGAGCCCGAGATGACCGTCACCGTTGAAACGCGCGGCAAAATAGCCATCGTCACCATCGACCGTCCCGAAGTCCGCAACGCCGTCGACCGCCCGACGGCCGTGGCTCTGAAGGAAGCGTTCACCGCCTTCGATGCCGACGAGTCGCTCAACGTCGCCGTCCTGACCGGCGCCCACGGCGCCTTTTGCGCTGGCGCGGACTTGAAGGCCGTCTCCGAGAACCGCGGCAACCGCACGACGGAGACTGGCGATGGACCGCTCGGCTGCACGCGCATGCTCCTTTCGAAGCCCGTCATCGCCGCGGTCGAAGGCTTCGCGGTCGCGGGCGGGCTCGAACTCGCCGCCTGGTGCGACCTTCGCGTGGCCGCGAACAACGCCGTCTTCGGCTGCTTCGAGCGGCGCTGGGGTGTGCCGCTTGTCGATGGCGGGACCATCCGGCTCTCCCGCCTGCTCGGCCACAGCAACGCGCTGGACCTCATCCTCACGGGCCGCGGCGTCTCGGGCGACGAAGCGCAGCGCATGGGCCTCGCGAATCGCCTCGTGGACCCGGGCAAGGCCCTCGATGCTGCCCTTGAGCTCGCCGCCCGGATGGCTGAGTTCCCTCAGCTCTGCTTGCGCTCCGATCGGCTCTCCTCCTACGAGCAGTGGGGCATGCCCCTCGACGCGGCGATCCTGAACGAATACCGCCACGGCTGGGCCACCATCCAGTCCGGCGAAACGCGCGAAGGGGCGACGCGGTTCGCGCAGGGCGCCGGCCGCCACGGCAAGTTCTAGCGGGGGCCACTCGGCGGCCACGGCTATACTGGAAGCACGATGGCGATTCACCCCCCGAACACGAAGCTGCCGAAGCGCCCTGCGTACCTTTCGAAGTACCACGGCCTCCGCATGACCGAAGAGGAGTACCTCGCGCTCCCCGAGGAAAAGCCGTACCTCGAATACGTTGACGGAGTCGTACTGCAGAAAGCTATGCCCAACGATCAACATGGAGATCTCGTGGTCGAGCTTGTTCTCGCCCTCGGCCCGTACGCAAAGAGCCGAGACGCCCGACTACGCGTGGAGGCCCGCTCGCGACTCGGCGATGCCCCCAGTTACCGCCTCCCGGATGCCAGCTACTGGAGTCCCGGGAAGGATCGCAGCGACGATTCCGTGCCAAGCCTGGCCATCGAAGTGCGCTCGCCAGGTCAATCGCTGAGCGAACTTCGCGCCAAATGCCGGTTCTTTCGCTCCAGCGGCGTAGAGGTCTGCTGGCTCTTCGACCCCGCCACGAGGATCGTTGAAGTCTTCGAGGGCCACGTGGACGGCGCGCGGCTCGGCGCTGAGGCCACGCTCGAATCGCCCCTGCTCCCCGGCTTCTCGCTTCCGCTCAGCGACCTCTTCGCCGTCCTCGACCGCTAACTCCGCTTCGGCATCCCCAACAACTCCGCAGCCTCCACACACGTCGCCGGCGGCCGGCCCAGCCGCTCGCCCAGGGCCACCACTTCCTCCACCAGCTCCACGTTCCCCGGCCGCCGCGGACCGTTGTAGTCCTCCAGCCCAACGCGCACATGTCCACCGCGCTCGATCGCCATCTGCGCCAGCCCGCACCCGACGACGTCGCCACCGAGCACTGCTACTGCCCACGGCAGGCCGGTGCCCCGGAGCATGTCGAGGTGGCCTTCCAGCCCCGCACGCGTTGGATGCAGCCCGAAGTTCGAATTCGGCCCGCCAAAGTAGAGCTTGATGAGCGCCCCGGCCGGCATCTCGCCCGCCCGGTGATAAGCGAGCGCCACGCGCAAGAAGCCGGGCTCGAAGATCGAGATGCTCGGCGCTAGGCCGTACTGATTGCAGGTGGCGAACATGTGCCGGGCATCTGCGAAGGTGTTCGAGTAAGTAGCGTTGCCCGCGGGAAGACGGTCCGGCCCGAGGCCACCGAGGTTGACCGAGCCCGGGTCCACCAGTCCCATGCGCAGCACGCCCGCTTCGGCCAGTGCCGGGATGTGGCCGTAGCGCTCTTCGATATTCGTGTGCGGCCCGCCGCCGGCCATCGTGGGATAGAGGAGAGCGTTCGGCCGCTCCGCCAGGATGGAGCGCCACGCCTCGATGTACGGAGCGGGGCTGTGTACACCGTTCGCGCCGCCTACCACCGGTTCGTCGTTGTGGTTGTGGACGATAGCGGCGCCCGCGGCCAGGCACCGCAGCCCCTCCGCCGCAATCTCCGCCGGCGTGCGCGGTACGTTGGGGTTGCGGGATTTCGGCGTCCCGCCATTGATGGCCGCTTCGATGATCAGTGGCTCGGG
>JBGOVF010000045.1:0-10139 GCA_041477975.1 Tepidiformaceae bacterium | reverse complement strand
TGGCCGGACACTCGATGGGCGAATTCACGGCCGCCGTGGCCGCTGGCTCCCTGGAGTTCGAGGAAGGTCTGCTGCTCGTCAAAGAGCGCGGAGTCCTCATGGAAGAAGCCGGACGCGAATTTCCGGGCGGCATGGCCTCGATCCTGGGGTTGCCCGAAGAGAAGGTCGCTGAAATCTGCGCCGAAGCTTCGAAAGAGGGCTACGTCGGCCTGGCAACTGCGAACTGTGAAGGCCAGAACGTCATCTCTGGCGCACTCAAGCCGCTCAAGCTGGCTATGGAACTGGCGGAGAAAGCGCGCGCCCGCAAGGTCGTTCGGCTGCCTATCACCATCGCCTCGCATTCGCCCCTGATGTCGAAGGCCAGCGAGGGGATGAACCGCCTCCTGCAGAAGCTGCCCATGCGCGATCCCCAACACCCGCTCGTCGGGAACGTGAACGCTGAGATCCTCGAAACCCAACCCGAGGTTTATGTCGAACTACGCGACCAACTCACTCACGGCGTCCGCTGGCAGAAGTCGGTGGAGGCAATGAAGAGCCACGGGGTCGACCTCTTCCTCGAAACAGGGCCGGGCAACGTGCTTACCCGCCTTGTCCGCCGTATCGACTACAGCATCAACAGCCTGAGCGTGAGCGACGATGTCGATGGCCTGCTCAGCGACAACTTCAAGTTCGTCGAAGCGGCCGCGCAATGAGCCGAGTCGTCGTAACCGGGATCGGCGCGGTCACAGCGGTTGGCCACACCGCCGAGGAAACATGGCAGGCGATGCTCGCCGGCCGCAGCGGCATCGGCCCAATCACCCTCTTCGACCCGGAGCCGTACCCGGTACGCATCCAGGCCGAAGTCAAAGGCTTCGAACTCGGCGACCGCGTGGACGCCAAGCAACAGCGCTACATGAACCGCGGCGTCACCTTCGGGATGAGCGCCGCGCTCGAAGCGCTCGGGGACAGCGGGCTCGCGATTACCGAGGAAAACGCCGACATGGTGGGCGTGATGTTCAGCTCCGGCGCCGGCGGCATCGATATGGTCATCGAGCACCAGCGCATCCTCGATGAGAAGGGACCGCGCCGGATCACGCCGTTCCTGGTCGCGAACTTCATTTCCGACGCGGCCAGCGGCCACATCGCCATCGCCACCGGCGCCCGCGGGCCCAACATGGCCATCGTAAGCGCCTGCGCGACAGGCGGCGCGACGCTCGGCGAAGCCTTCGAGACCGTGCGGCGCGGCGACGCCACGGCGGTGATCGCCGGCAGCTCGGAGGCGGTTCTGCTGCCCATCTTCCACGCGACCTGGTGCTCGATGCGCGCTCTCGCCACCGACAACGAACACCCGGAGAAGGCGCTCAAGCCATTCGACCTCAACCGTGATGGCTTCATCGCGGGCGAGGGCGGCTGCGCGATGATCGTTGAGGACTACGACCACGCGAAAGCTCGTGGGGCCCGCATCTACTGCGAAATCATCGGATACGGCACCTCCAACGATGCCTACGACATGATCGCCCTCCACGAAACGGGGCGCGGGCTTAAGCGGGCCGTCAACGCCGCCGTCCGCAAAGCCGGCATCGACGCCGCAACGATCGATTACATCAACCCTCACGGCAGCGGTACGCCGCTGAACGACCGGGTGGAGACCATGGTCTTCAAGGAGATCATGGGTGAGGCGGCGTACAAGACCACAATCAGCTCTGTGAAGCCGATCACCGGGCATTGCATGGGCGCCTCCGGATCCGTCGAAGCGCTCGCGTGCGTGATGGCTCTGCGCGACCAGAGGGTACCGCCGACCATCAACTACACCACGCCGGACCCGGAATGCGACCTCGATTACGTCCCCAACGTCGCCCGCAACCGGTCCGTGAAGATTGCGATGACGACCTCCGTCGGCCTGGGTGGACACAACTCCTGCCTCATCTTCCGGGAGGCGAACTAACCCTGCGGAGCATGCTGTGACTCGTGCACTCGTGACCGGATTGGGGGCCATCACCCCAATCGGGCTAACAGCTCGTGACTTCTGGAAGAACCTCTCCGCGGGCGTCTCCGGCGTGGGCTTAATCACGCGCTTCGATACTTCCGATCTTCCGGTGAAGATCGCGGCCGAGGTCAAGGATTTCGAGCCAGGCCACTACATGGATTCGAAGGGCGCCCGGCGAATGGCGCGCAGTTCGCAGTTCGCAGTCGCGGCCGCGCAGCTCGCCGCGGACGACGCCGGCCTCGTGCTGGCGGATGGCGAGCGGCGGCGGGCAGCCTCTGCCATCGCTACCGGCGCCGGCGGCGTCATCGAAACGATGGACGAGCTGGTGGTGCTGCAGGAACGGGGCCCCGCTCGGGTTAGCCCGTTCTACGTGCCGGCGATGGCGCCGAACATGGGGGCCTGCCAGGTTTCGATGCATCTGGGTTTGCGAGGGCCGGCACTCGCGAGCGTCGCCGCCTGCGCCAGCGGCCTCTATTCCTACATCGAAGCCAAGCAGCTCATCGACAGCGGGCGCGCAGATGTGGTGCTCGCAGGCGGCACGGAAGCGGCCCTGCACCCCTTACCGATCGCCGGCCTCGCGAACATGAAGGCTCTCAGCCGCCGCAACGCCGAACCCGAGCGCGCCAGCCGCCCCTTCGACCGCGACCGCGACGGTTTCGTGTTCGGCGAGGGCGCCGTCGTCATGGTGATCGAGTCCGAAGCTCGCGCCACGGCGCGGGGCGCCCGCATCTACGCCGAACTCATGGGCGGAGGCCTTAGCTGCGACGCCTATCACATCACCGCGCCCCGCGAGGACGGCACCGGCGCGCAGGAGGCGATAGAAGAGGCGCTGAAGGCGAGCGGCATGCGCCCGAGCGAGATTGACTATATCGCCGCCCACGGCACTGGCACACCTCTGAACGACGCTGCCGAGACGCTCGCAATCAAGCTCGCGTTCGGCGAGGCCGCCGGCCGGCTGGCGATCAGTTCACCAAAATCGATGGTTGGCCACCTGCTCGGCGCCGCCGGGGCGGTGGGTGCGCTCTCCGCGGTCATGGCCATCCACGATGACCTCGTGCCGCCGACGGTGAACCTTGAGAATCCAGACCCCGCGTGCGACCTGAACTACACGCCTCTCAAGGCCCGCAAGATGCCGGTGAACGCCGCCGCTGCCAACGGCTTCGGCTTCGGCGGCCAGAACGGTTGCGTGATCTTCCGGAAGTACAGAGTGTGAAGTAGCATCGCTCCAATTTCGACGCCGCACCGGCGCCTCTGCGCCAGGCCCAACACCCACGGGGAGTAGACCATGGCCACCCTTTTCGAACGCGTACGCGCCGTAGTTGTCGCTCAGCTCAAGGTCGGTGCGGACGAAGTCACGCCCGAGGCGAACCTCGTCGACGACCTGAGGGCCGATTCACTGGACATCGTTGACCTGACCATCGCCATCGAGGAAGCATTCGCCGGCGACGCCGAGTTCGAAATACGCGATGAAGACGCCGAGAACATCCACACCATCCAGGACATCCTGGATTTCCTCGCGGCGCAGGGGCTTTCGTGACGCCTAGATAGGCCCCGCCAATGCCCGCAGGCGAGCCACGATCCCCGGCAGCACCTCGAGCACGCGATCGATCTGGTCGTCCGTGTTGTCTTTTCCGACCGTCAGCCGGAGCGACGCGTGCGCCAGGTCGGCGTCGATGCCCATGGCCGTGAGCACGTGCGACGGCTCCAACGCGCCGGTCGTGCAGGCGCTCCCGGAGCTTGCGGCAACGTCAGCCATATCCAACGCCAGCAGGACGCTTTCGCCTTCGACGTTCCGGAAGCAGCAACTGAAGTTGTTCGATAGTCGCCGGTCGGGATCCACCGGCCCGGTTATCACGGTGTCCGGTATTCGTTCCGGAAGTTCGAAGAGGAGGCGGTCGCGGAGCCGGCGCGAATGCCTGTTCCGTACCTCCGATTCGTCCCACGCGAGCTTCATCGCCGTCGCGAGGCCCACGGCGCCCGCGAGGTTCTCCGTGCCGGCCCGCCGCTCCTTCTCCTGGCTTCCGCCGAGAAGCATCGGCTGCCAGGGAGTGCGATTCTTCAGGTAGAGCAGCCCAACGCCCTTCGGCCCGTACAGTTTGTGGGCTGCGATGCTGAGCATGTCGACGCCCAACGAGGCCGCCGTGACATCGAGCGCGCCCGCTGCCTGGACAGCATCGGTGTGGAACACGATCTGCGGGTTCTTCGACCTCGCGACTTTCGAAAGCTCGGCGATCGGCTGGATCGTGCCCACCTCGTTGTTGGCGGTCATCACGCTCACGAGGATGCTCTCAGGCCCAACCGCGGACTCCAGCGCCGCGCTGCTCACCACGCCGTCCGAATCTACGGGCAGATAGGTCGCCCGGAACCCTTCCCGCTCGAGCTGCTCGAACGCATGGAGCACGGCGTGGTGTTCGATCTGCGACGAGATGATGTGGTTGCCGCGGCCGCGCTCTCGCTGCGCGAAGGCCGCACCGCGAATGGCCGCGTTGTCGGACTCGGTGCCGCCGCTCGTGAAGACGATCTCCTTCGGTGCCGCGCCCAGGAGATCCGCACAAAGCTTCCGAGCCGAATCCAACGCCCGGTGTGCTTCCTGGCCCTCCAGGTAGATGGAAGATGCGTTGCCCCAGAACTTCGTATACATCGGCATCATCGCTTCCAGCACGCGCGGGTCCGGCGGCGTGGTGGCAGCGTGATCGAGGTAAGTCCGGCTCATCCTGCCTCTAGCGTAGCTCCCGCCCGCGAGCCTCGCACGCTGCTGGAGAGGACCGTTCGAGTTAAGGTTCGCACCCCGCCGGCGGCGGTCGCCCTTTGCGCCGGAGTGCTATACTTTGCGAGAAGGCAATTCCTTGCAGGAGTGGGCTCTCGGCCCACTTTTTTGTTGAGGTTATGAAGAACGACTTTTTACTCGCACTCGGACAATTAGCGGCCGAAAAGAACCTCCCCAAGGAGGTCGTTTTCGAAGCGGTGGAGGCTGCGCTGACCTCCGCCTACCGTCGCGAAGGCGAGAACGCGCCCAACATCTACGTGAAGATCGACTCCATCACAGGCGACATCCGGGCTTACCGCCAGATGGCCGTGGTTGAAGACGGCGAAGTCGAAGAAGCACACGTCGAGATGTCGCTTGGCGACGCGAAGCGTTGGAAGCCCGACGTCCGTGCGGGAGACGTGCTGGACTTCGAAGAGAAGATCCCTGAGAACGCCGGGCGTATAGCGGCTCAAACGGCCAAGCAGGTGGTCCTCCAGCGGCTCCGCGAAGCGGAGCGCGACGCCGTCTACGACGAGTACGTCGGCAAGGAAGGCGAGATCCTGGTCGGCACGGTTCAGCGCGTGGAAGCGCGCCAGGCGATTATCGAGCTCGGGAAGGGCACCGAAGCGGTGCTCCCGTTCAGCGAGCAGGTCCGCAACGAGCACCTTCGCCCGGCCCAGCGGATCAAGGTGCTCGTGCTCGAAGTCATGAAGGCCGTCAAAGGCCCCCAGATTGTCGTCAGCCGTGCGCACCGCAACCTCCTCCGACGGCTCTTCGAGATGGAAGTGCCCGAGATCAGCTCCGGCATCGTCGAAATCAAGAGCATCGCCCGCGAAGGCGGCCACCGCAGCAAGGTCGCCGTCCACGCGCGCAACCCCAGCGTGGACCCGATCGGTGCATGCGTAGGCATGCGCGGCTCGCGCATCCAGAACATCGTGAACGAACTCAGCGGCGAACGAATCGACGTCATCAAGTGGGACCCGGATCCCGCGAACTTCGTTTCCAACGCGCTGAGCCCGGCCCAGGTGCTCGAAGTCGAAATCGACCAGGATGAGCACAAGGCTACGGTTGTAGTGCCGGACCGGATGCTCTCGCTCGCAATCGGCAAGGAAGGCCAGAACGCACGTCTGGCCGCCAAGCTCACCAGCTGGCGCATCGACATCCACAGCCAGGCCGCGCTGGAGCGCGCCAAGGACGGCGTGGCCGAAGCGCCGTCGACGTTCGAGCCCTTCGCACCCGGCGAGACACCTGACATCGACATCATTGAAGAGGCCGAAGAGGTGGCCGCCGCCGCTACTCTCGCACCTGAACCGGTCGCGCCGCGCGTTGCTGTGCCGGCCGCCCAGGCGGAGGCCGGCGCCGAAGAAGAGGATGTCGCGTTCGCCGCGGCCCTCGCCGAAATGGATGTCCCCGAAGGCGAAGAGCGCGAGTCGGAAGACTACGGCGAGGAAGAGGAAACCGACGAGGACGAGGAGTACGAAATCCCGACCACCGTCGTGGCGGAAGCGAAGCCCTCCGCCGTGCGCTTCGCCGAAGACTTGCTCCCTCGCCGCCCGGAAGACGTCGAAGACGCGAGCAAGAAGCCTGCTGCCAAGAAGGCACGGCGCGCTCCTCGCTTCGTGGAGGAAACGGACGAGGACATGGAAGAGATCGACTATTCCGGGCGGATTCACTAAGGCGGTCCTTACGTGACTCCCCGCCCACGGCATGTGCCTCAACGCACGTGCATCGCCTGCCGCCTGGAACAGGGAAAGCGTGACCTCGTCCGCATCGTCCGGACGCCGGACCAGCGGCTGATCATCGACCCGACGGGCCGCGCGAACGGGCGTGGCGCGTATCTCCATCCGGTGCGTTCGTGTTGGGAGAAAGCCTTCAGAGGCGCTACCATAAGGAACGCACTCAAGTTCACCCCGGTTCCAGACGATGTCGAAGCGCTGAGGGCGTACGGCACGGCCCTGCCGGCAACAGAAAGCGATACGTTATGACGGCCAACCCCGCCTCCCCCATTAGCTCCGCCGTGCACCTGCCTCCTGCGCTCACGGTCAAAGAGCTGGGCGACCTCCTCAGTGTGTCGGCTGTTGAAGTCATCAAGCGACTGATGACCAACGGCGTCATGGCCTCGATGAACCAGACCATTGACTATGACACAGCCGCCATCGTGGCCGTTGAGCTGGGTTTCGACCCTGAGCCTGAGCCAGTGGCCGAGGCCGCCGCAGCGCCCGCGGAATTTGAAGAAGCGGAAGCACCGGACGACCCGGCATCCCTGGTGCCGCGTCCTCCGGTCGTAACCATCCTCGGCCATGTCGACCACGGCAAGACAAGCCTTCTCGATGCCATCCTCAAGACCAGGGTGGCCGCCGGCGAGGCAGGCGGTATCACCCAGCACATTGGCGCCTACCAGGTCGAACGCGAAGGCAGGGTGGTCACGTTCATTGACACGCCCGGCCACGCCGCGTTCACGGCCATGCGTGCCCGCGGCGCCCAGGTGACGGACATCGCCGTCCTGGTGGTCGCCGCCGACGACGGCGTCATGCCCCAGACGATCGAGGCGATCAACCACGTCCTCGCCGCCGGCGTGCCGATCATCGTCGCCATCAACAAGATGGACCTGCCGTCGGCCAACCCGGACCGTGTGAAACAGCAACTTACGGAATACAACCTCGTCGTCGAGGACTACGGCGGTGATGTGGTCTCCGTTGGCGTTTCGGCCACGAAGGGCGATGGCATCGATGACCTGCTCGAAGCCATCAACCTGGTCGCCGAAATCTCCGAACTGAAAGCGAACCCCAACCGCCCGGCACAGGCCGTGGTGATCGAGGCCGAACTGGACTCCAGCCGCGGACCCATCGCCACGGTGCTCGTGAAGAATGGGACGCTCCGCCAGGGCGACGCCATTCTCGTCGGCGAGACCAGCGGCAAAGTCAAAGCGATGTTCAACGACCGTGGTGAGCGGATCCGCGAAGCGCCGCCTTCCACTCCGGCCGTGATCATGGGCCTCGAGCAGGTGCCCGAAGCCGGCGAGCGAGTACGAGTCGTCGCCGACGAGCGGGCCGCTCGCCAACTCGTGGAGGCTCGGCGGCGCAGCCGGGAGGCGGACGAGCAAACCGACCATGCCCACGTTAACCTCGATACGCTCTTCAACGAAATCAGCGCCGGGAAGCTGAAGGAGCTGATCATCATCCTTAAGGCCGACGTCCGCGGCAGCGCCGAAGCTGTCAAAGGCGCTGTCGAGCGGCTCGGGACATCCGAAGTGAAGGTCAAGGTCATCCACTCCGCTACGGGACCGGTGAGCGATTCGGACATCATGCTCGCAGAAGCTTCGAACGGCATCATCATCGCTTTCAACACGAAGGTGGACCCATCGGCCCGCAAGCGCGCCGACGCAACCGGGGTCGAGGTTCGCAGCTATTCGATCATCTACCAGGTGCTTGAGGACCTCGAAAAGGCGCTCGCGGGCATGTACGAGCCAACCTTCGCGAGCGTCGTCGACGGGCACGCGGAAGTCCGGCAGATCTTCAAATCCAGCCGCCTTGGACAGATCGCCGGCAGCTTTGTCGTCGATGGCACGCTTCGCCGCGGGTCGCACGTCCGTGTCGTCCGCAACGGCCAGGAGGTCGCCAAGACCCGGTGCGAGGGCCTCAAGCGCTTTCAGGACGACGTGCGCGAAGTCCAAACCGGGTACGAGTGCGGCGTTGTGCTCTCGGGCTTCGACAAGTTCCAGGAAGGCGACGTCATCGAGTTCTACCACGAAGAACGCACGAACTAGGCCACCGGGCGGGCGAGGGCTGTTGCGATGACCATGCGTACCGAGCGCGTCAACGAACTGTTGCGCGCCGAGCTAAGCGAGCTTATCCAGCGCGAGGTGAAAGACCCTCGCGTTGGCCGGGGACTGCTTTCTTTGACCGAAGTGCAAGTCTCGCCCGACCTCCGTCACGCCACGGTCTATGTCTCGCACCTGGGGACCGACGAGGAGCGCAGGGATGCGCTTCTTGGCCTCCAGCATTCAGCCCACTTCCTCCACCGCGAGCTCATGCACCGGCTCTCGATGCGGAACGTCCCAGAATTCGTGTTCAAATTCGATCCGAGCATCGAACGCGGTGCGCGCCTCGCCTCGCTGATCAACCAGGTGAGTTCCACCCGCGCCTCCGACGACGACTGACGTGCGCAGCGCGAGCCCCCTCGCCGGCATCCTGTTGATAGACAAGCCACAGGGCTGGACCAGCCACGACGTGGTCGCGAAGGCCCGCGGCATAACGAAGCAGAGGCGCATTGGCCACACGGGCACGCTCGATCCCATGGCCACCGGCCTGCTCGTCCTCTGCCTCGGCCAGGCCACGCGGCTCGCCGAGTACATGTCAGGCCACGACAAGCGCTACGAAGGCGAGATTCAACTGGGCGTCCGGACCGACACCGACGACGCCGATGGCGCGGTCATTGCCACGCAAGCCGCCGCTGCCCTCACGGCGGACGGGCTGCGGCGGCTTGCGGAACGTTTCACGGGCCGGCTCATGCAGCGCCCTCCCGCGTACAGCGCGGTCAAGATCGCCGGGAAGCGAGCGTATTCCGTGGCACGTGCGGGCGGCGCGCCGCAGTTGGCGGAGCGGCCGGTAATGGTCCACGAGATGCTGCTGGAGCGCCTCCCGATGGACCGCCTCCGCGTTGTCGTCCACTGCGGCAGCGGGACATACGTCCGCAGCCTCGCCCGCGATATCGGGGAGGAGCTGGGTTGTGGGGCCCATCTGTCAGCACTCCGCCGCGTCACCGTTGGCCGGTTCGCCGGCGACGACGCCGTCACGTTGGCGGCGCTCGAAGCGATCGTCGCAGCCGGTCGCCTGGCGGAGGTTTTGTTGCCGGCCGATGACGGAGTGTCCGACATCGACGCCGCCATCCTGACGGCCGACCGAGCCCGCCTGCTCGCCACGGGAGCTGTGCTGGAGGGCGCTTCCGCGCTGGCGAAGCCAGTATCTATCGCGAGAATTTACGGCAGCGATGGGACGTTCGTGGGGACCGGTGAGGTCGCCGAAAACGGCCAGATTCGGCCGTTAAAGGTGCTTTGGGGCCAACATTCTCCCTGATTTGACCAGTTATGTATTGTCCAGATACGGTTTTGCTCTTGACAGGGGAGAGCGTCGCACCGATCATGCCTGAGAGACCGGGCGGTGGCTGCGCACCCGCGTAGGCACTATATCAATTAAGCCCGGCTCTTTCCTGCGCCAGCGGGATTCGAAGGAGGAATCTTCGTGGAAGCCTATTGTCTGAAATGCAGGGTCAAGAGAGAGATGTCGGGCGCCAAACCGATAACGATGAAGAATGGCAAGCCCGCCACCGAAGGCAAGTGCCCCGTCTGCACCACGAAAATGTTCAAGATCGGCAAGGCCTGATCGCAGCTGCTTTACCCGAGCACGTGAAGAAAAGGCGCGCCCGCAC
>JBGOVF010000331.1:0-3698 GCA_041477975.1 Tepidiformaceae bacterium | reverse complement strand
GCGAGCTGTACATGACGAATGACTCCGGCGGCGCGGTTGTCCGCGTGACGGCGAAGTAGCGACTCAGCGGAGCACGAGAAGGTCCAGGTAGTCGACGACGGCGGCGCCCGTCTCATCGGCGGCGATTGCAGCGTCGAGGCGCGCCAGCCCTCGTTCGAACTCGGCATCGGCCAGGCCCTGGAGCGTGGTGTCGGCGCGGAGGAGGATGCGTTCGCGGGTGGTGGCGAGGTTCGGCGCCGTGACCTGCGGGACGGCCTGGAGCGATTCAAAGGCGAAGCCCGCGGTCCCGAACGCCGTCACGGTCGATTCGACGCTGGGGAACGTGGCTGCGACGCGGGAGGCTTCCGGGAAGAAGCGGAAGAGCGTGATCCCGTCGTGGCGGCCGGGAAACGAGCTGCGAATGAGGATGGGGGCGCCGGGCACCAGGACGCGACGCAGTTCGCGCGCGGCTGCGGACAGGTCCGCGATGTGATGGACGACCGTGGAGAGCCACGCGGCGCCGCAGGAGGAGTCGGCGACCGGGAGGTTCATCGCGTTGCCCGGCACGTAATGGACGAGCGGGTGAGGGCGGTTCGCTTCGGCCTGGGCTCGCATGCCATCGGAAGGTTCGACGGCGATGACTTCGCAGCTGAACCAGGTGGCGAACGCCTTCGCGAAGACGCCGGTGCCGCTGCCAACATCCACAGCCGGGAGAGCGTTCGGAGGCGGGAGGTATGGCGAGACGGCTTCACGCCAGCCGGAAAGGCCTTCCAGGCTGAGCGAACGCGCCTGTTGGTAGCCGGGGGCCATCTGGTCGTAGTCCACGCGGGCCATGGGGCATTGTAGACTGGCGCCCGTCGCCCCAAGGAGGCAGCCATGAGAGTCGGGATATCGCTAACAAGCGGACGCCGGGTAGCCAACCCACGCGATGGCGCCCGTTGGATGATCGAGCGGACAGTGGCGGCGCGGCAATCCGGGCTGGACTCGCTGTTCGTGGGCGACCATCACTCCACGGGCATCGCCTACTACCAGAACATCCCGATCATGGGGCGGTTGCTGGCCGAGTGGGGCGGTGCGCCGGCCGGCTGCCTCTTCCTGCTGCCGCTCTGGAACCCGGTGCTGGTGGCCGAGCAGGTGGGCACACTGGCCTCGATCGCGCAGGGGCGTTTCATCCTCCAGTGCGGGATCGGCGATGACCCCCGCCAGTTTGGAGCGATGGGCGCGAACATCAAGCACCGGCCATCAGCGTTCGAGGAGTGCTTCGACGCGGTCAGGCGGCTTTTGGCGGGCGAGCGGGTCACCCTCACGGGCAAGCGCTACCGGTTCGAGGCGGCTAAGGTGGACCCGCGCCCGGAGGAGCCGGTTGAGTACTGGGTCGGCGCCTCAGCGAAGGTGGCCATCGACCGCGCGGTGCGGCTCGGCGACGGGTGGCTGGCGGCGCCGAACCCGGCTCCCGTGCAGGCGAAGGAGCAGGTCGATTACTACCTGCGACGCTGCAAGGAAGAGGGCCGCTCGCCGAGTGCGGTGGCTATCCGTCGCGATGTTTACGTTGGCGAATCGAGTGAGGAAGCGCGGGCCGTGGCCGAGCCGATTGTAGCCGCCGGCTACCGCGGCTTCGACCCCGCGGCGGTCACGTATGGCTCACCGGACGAGGTGGCGGCGAAGTTCCGCGAACTCGGCGCTATGGGCTACACGGACATCATCGTGAGGCACATCACCGACGACCAGGAGCTGGTGCTGGGGTCGCTCAAGCGGCTGAAGGAAGTGCGGGCGGCAGTGGCGTAGCACAGGTGCTGCTGCCATGTGGCATACTGGAGCAACCAGTATGGCAGGGGGCTCACGGTGGGTGCTAGCTCGACAATTGCATCGATTCTTGGCCAGCCAAACGCTGGCGAGCGTTTCAATCAGCCGGCGAAGTTGGCCAGGGAGCTCTCGAAGGGTCTGCCTTTTCGGACGCTGGAGTTTATTGGGGAGACATACGGATTGTCGCTAGAGCAGCTGAGCCCGGTTGTAGGAGTCTCACCGCGCACGCTGGCGCGGCGGCGTTCGGAAGGCGTGTTCCACCCGGACGAGTCCGACCGAATCGGTCGGCTTGCACGAATACTTGAGCATGCGGATGAGGTTTTCGCGGATCACCTCAGCGTCGGAAGATGGCTGGTCACTGAGATCCGGGCGCTTGGGTACGTTGCTCCGCTGACGTTGATGGTCAATGACGCCGGCGTGCTGGCCGTAGACCAAATCCTGGGCCGGATAGACCACGGCGTTTACAGCTGATGCGTGTGTGGCGACTGTCGAGCCCGCAGCATCGAGGTAGAGCGTTCGACGGTGAAGGCGCGGCCTTGTATGGAGGCCGTTGGAACTCACCCGGCCAAGCAATGGCCTACACATCCGAGCACCTCTCGTTGGCGGCTCTCGAACTCCTCGTTCACTTCAGGACGAACGCAGCGACGAACGCATTTCTCGCGTTCCCGGCCGAAGTCCCAGACGAGTTGGCGAGGCAGGTTGCGCGGATATCCGATCTTCCGTCGAACTGGCGAAGCAGCGGGCCGATCGCGAGATTGTTGGAGATAGGTGACGGATGGCTGGCCGAAGGCAGTTCTGTCGCCCTCGTTGTACCGTCCGCTGTCATTCCTCACGAGTTCAACGTTCTGCTGAACCCGCGGCACGCGGAGTTCGAGAGAGTTCAGATCGGTGAGCCGGAGGTGTTCCGTTTCGATGAGCGCCTGGTCTGAAGCGATTCGGCGCACCCCTATTTCTCGTAACGGGAGAGGACCAGGCAGCTGTTCTGGCCGCCGAAGCCGAAGCTGTTCTTGATGGCGACGCGCACATCGGCCTTGCGGGCGACGTTGGGGACGTAGTCGAGGTCGCAGGTTGGGTCGGGGGTGTGGAGGTTGATGGTGGGGTGGATGGTGCCCGTTTCGATGGTCTTCACCGTGGCAACGGTTTCCATGCCGCCGCTGGCGCCCAGGCCGTGCCCGATGAGGCTCTTGGTGGCGCTGACGGCGAGTCCGTAGGCGCCTTCGCCGAAGACCTTCTTGAGGGCGTTGGTCTCGGCGGTATCGCCGATGGGAGTGGCGGTGGCGTGGGCGTTCGCGTAGTCCACTTCGTCCTTGCTGAAGCCGGAGTCGCGAATGGCCTCGGCGATCGCCCGGGCCGCGCCCTCGCCGTCTTCCGGTGGGGCGGCGACGTGGTAGGCGTCGTTCGTGCAGCCGAAACCGGCTAACTCGGCATAGATGCGGGCGCCGCGGGCGAGAGCGTGGGCCTCGCTTTCGAGAACCAGGGCGCCCGCGCCTTCGCAGGGCACGAAGCCGTCGCGGGTAAGGTCGAAGGGGCGGCTGGAGGCGGCGGGGTCTTCGTTGTGGCTGCTGAGTGCGCGCATGACGGCGAAGCTCGCGAGGCCGAGCTCGCTGATCCCGGCTTCGCACCCCCCTGTGAGGACGATTTCGGCGCGGCCGCTGCGGATTAGCATTCCCGCTTCGCCGATGCCCTGGGTGCCAGCCGCGCAGGCGGTGACGATGGTGCCGTTGTAGCCGCGAAGGTTGTACTGCAGGGCGACCTGCGCGGCGGCCATGTTGCCGAGGCTGCGGGCCAGGTAGAGCGGGTCGATCTTCATGCCGCCGCGTTCGAAAAGCGTCTTCGCGGCCTCCTGGATATCGGGGTAGCCGCCGCCGCCGTTGCCGATGAGCACGGCCACGCGGTCGCGGTCTTCTTTGTCGAAG
>JBGOVF010000093.1:0-7449 GCA_041477975.1 Tepidiformaceae bacterium | reverse complement strand
GAAGCCGTAGCCGGGAAGTGCGGGGACGACTACGTCGAAGCTATCGGCCGGGTCGCCGCCGTGGGCTGCGGGGTCGGTGAGTTTCGGGATCAGTTCGTGGAACTCGTAGATTGAGCCCGGCCAGCCGTGGACGAGCACGAGCGGCAGCGGGTTCGGGCCCTTGCCGCGGACGTGCCAGAAGTGGATATCGAGACCATCGATTTCGCAACGGAAGCCCGGGTGCGTGTTGAGCGCCGCTTCGTGCTTGCGCCAGTCGTAGGTGGTGCGCCAGTAGTCGCAGAGCTGGCGGATGTAGGCGGGGTCGGCGCCGTAGTCCCAGCCGACGCCGGGGAGAGAGTTCGGCCAGCGCGTGTTCGCCAGGCGCTGCTTGAGGTCGTCGAGGACGGATTGGGGGACATTGATGGCGTACGGTCGGGGAGGCATGGCGGGCATGGTAGCAAGTTCTCAGTTCCGAGGACTGAGGACTGAGGACTGAGTGTCCACTTCCCTATGATGCCGGGAGATTCTGTTGGGAGTGACACTGGATGATCGAGATAGACCAACCCCCGCTTCGTGCTGAGTTGATGGAGCGCGCGCGGTCGCTCGTGCCCTTGCTGCGGGCATCGGCGGACGAGATCGACGAGGCGCGGCAGTTGCCGGCGCACATCGTGGCGGCGATGAAGCAGGCGGGCGTGTTCCGGATGTCGATGCCGAAGGCGTGGGGCGGCTGGGAGGCGGACCCGATCACGCAGAACCTGGTGATCGAAGAGATCTCGGCGGCCAACGGTTCGGCCGGGTGGTGCGTGATGATCGGCCTGAGCGGCGGCTTCCTGACCAGTCTGCTCGACCAGGATGTGGGGCGCGCCATGTACCCGGACCCGGACATGATCAGCGCGAACGCCTTCGTGCCGCCGGGTCGCGCCGTGGCGGTCGAGGGTGGCTACGTGGTTAACGGGCGCTGGCCGTTCGCGAGCGGCATCACGCATGCGGACTGGGTGCAGGCGACCGCGAGCATTGTCGACCCCGAGCAGCCGGAGGCGCCGCCCGCGCGCCCGAGGTTCTTCTTCGCACCGGTCGCCGAGGTGCAGGTCATCGACACCTGGCAGACGACCGGGCTGAGAGGGACGGGGAGCCGCGACTTCGCGTTCAACGACCTCTTCATCCCGGCCGAACGCTGCGTCGATCACATCCGCGGGCCGTGGAGCCGTCCGGGCCCGCTCTACCAGTCGTTCGTCGTGGGGCTGCTCAACCACTTCGGCGTGCCCCTCGGCATCGGGCGGCGGGCGGTCGAAGCGTTCGTGACGGCGATGCGGGACAAGCCGGCGAAGTTCGGGACGGCGCCGCGCGATGAGGCGGCGGTGCAAACGCCGCTGGCCCGCGCATCGGCGATGATCGCGGCCGCGCGCGCCTACGGATACGAGACGATCGAGCGCATTTGGGCGGAGTTCGAAGCCGGGCGCGAGCTTTCGCCCGCCGACCGCTATGGCTGGCGGCTCGCGAACGCGTGGGTGCACGACACCTGCGCCGAGGCGATCGAACTGCTGCAGCACGCCGCGGGCTCGATGGCGGTCTACCTGCCAAGCGACCTGGACCGCTGCTTCCGCGATATCCATACGGCGCGGCAGCACGGCATCGTCGCCGGGTGGGTCTACGAGCAGGCGGGGAGAGCGATGCTGACCGATACGCTGCCGCCGGGGTGGTAGGCCAGTTCTGAGTTCTGAGTTCTGAGTTCTGAGTTCTGAGTTCCCAGGTCGGTGTCGCGCGAGCTCTACGCGGGCACGAGCACGGAGGCGATGCAATCCGCCACGGCCTGCGGTTGTTCCATTGCCAGGCCGTGTGGGCAACCGGCCAGGGTCATGTGGCGGGCGCCAGCAATCTTCGCGGCGATTCCCACCCCCACGCGTGGCGGGACCGTCGTGTCCTTCTCGCCGCTTACGACGAGAGTGGGAGCCGTGATGGCCGAAATGTCCGGCCGCGGGCTGCGCGCGAAGTCACTGATGACCTTGACCGCGCAGCGGACGGTCCCCCGCATTGGCACGAACGCAGTCGCGGCCAACGCATTCTGCGCCGTCCAGTCCGCCCCGTAGCCCGAGTGCGGACGGGCGACCTTGAGGCGGACTTTCGGGCCGAGCCAGGGCAGTTTCGCGGCCAGCAGCAGCCCTCCCACGGCCGCGGCGAATAACCACGCGCCACGTCCGTCTGTCAGGTCGCCCGCGTCAAGGGCGGCGAGGAGCACGAGTTGGTCCACACGTTCGGGGGCGAGGAGCGCGAGGTGCTGTGCCACCGCACCCCCGAGCGACGTACCCACCACAACCATCCGGTCCACTTTCAATTCATCGAGCACGCGAAGCAGCCGCTGCGCCTGCGACCGCGGGTCAAACGAGCCACGGCGCCTTCGTTCGCTCCAGCCGAGCCCCGCGAGATCGATCGCGACCACCCGAGAGTGATCCGGCAGCAGCGGAAACAGGCGGCCGAAGCTCAAACCTCCGCTGCTGGGAAAGCCGTGGATGAGGAGAATCGCGGGCCCGCTACCCTGCTCCAGGTAGCGCACGCGCTCGCCGGCGACCTCGATGTCAAGTTCTTGTGGAACGGCGTGGGGGCTGGCGGCGACGGGTGTAGTCATCCGCTCAGCCTACAGGTTTCGCTCCTCCTCCTGCTTCCCGATCGCGTTCAGACCCGTAAGCAAGGCAGTATGTTGGCGATACCTGCAGCCGATTGGACCTATGGACACGGACTAATCGACCGTGGACAGTTGGCCCACGAGGTGCTGACACTGGCACCGGCCTCGGGGTCCGGGCAGCCCGAAGGAGAACAGCCATGGACAGAGGTGCGGCGGCGCTCCCGCGGTCGGGGCTCGCGGGGCGGAGCCCGTTCGTCGGACGCGAACGTGAAATCTCGACGCTCTGCGAACGGCTGGAGGCTGCGGCGCGGGGCGAAGGCGGGGTCGTGCTCGTTAGCGGCGAGCCCGGCATCGGCAAGTCGCGGCTCCTCCTCGAAATCGAGGCGCGCGCCCAGGCAACGGGCTGGCTTGTGCTCTCAGGGCGTTCGTATGACACGGAGGGCATGCCTCCCTACCTGGCCTTCGCCGAGGCGATCGCCCAATACCTGCGGACCGCGGCCGACGAGGAGGCCGGCCCGCGACTCGCGGAGGCCGCGCCCGAGGTGGCCCTGCTGGTGCCTGAGCTGCGCGACCACGTCCCGGCCGCCGGGGCCCACCCCGCACTTGGCCCGGAAGCAGCCCGCTATCGCCTCTTCGAGGCAGTCTCAGACTTCTTTCTCCGCCTCTCGGGGACGAGTGAGGCGACCGGACTGCTGCTCTGCCTTGATGACCTCCACTGGGCCGATCGGTCGACGCTGCTGCTCTTCCAGCACCTGGCGCGCAAACTGCGCGACGCGCGCTTCCTGGTCGTCGCCGCCTTCCGCACGGAGGAAGTGGACCGTTCGCGGCCGTTGTTCGACGTGCTGGCCGAACTGGCGCGGGAACAGCAGGATCAGCGGCTCACACTGTCCCGTCTCTCCCCGAAGGAGACCGGCGCGCTCGTCGCGAGCCTGAGCGGCGGCACCCCAGTGGCGGCGCTCGTCCAGGCGATTCACGACCAGACAGAGGGAAACCCATTCTTCGTCCAGGAGGTCGTGAGACACCTTCAGAGCCAGGAGCATGGCCTCGCCGGCGCTGAGGTCCGGACAGGAGATTGGGGCCTCTCGCAGGGCGTGCACGAGGTGATCGGCCGGCGAGTGTCCAGGCTTGAGGTCGAGACTCAGAGGCTTCTCGAGTCCGCCGCCGTCCTTGGGGATGGCTTCGACGCGGAGATGCTGCGCGCGATGGATGGCTCGGAGGTGGCCACGGTCACCAGGGCCCTGGACGAGGCGGTCCAGGCCGGAATGCTGCGCGAAGAGGGGAGCAGCTACGTCTTCGGTCACCCGCTCGTCCGCCAGGTGATCTACGAACGGCTGAGCCTGTCCCGCAAGCAGGCGCTTCACCTGCAGGCGGTAGAAGCGATGGAGGCAACCTTCAGGCGCAATCTAGAACCACACATAGCCGCCCTCGCTGCCCACTGCCGCCTGGCGGGCGCCGGCGCGGACAGCGAGAAGGCCATCGCCTATTCGCTTCGGGCGGGCGAGGCGGCCTTAGCGGTGTTGGCCAACGAAGAAGCGCGGGCGCATTGGCTGGGGGCCCTGGCGCTGCTGGAAGCGACCGGAGGCGAGCAAAAGCGGCGGGCGCAGCTCCTGGAGCGGATCGGACGGCTGTGGATGTGGCGCGAAGCCATAGGCTACCTCGAGGCTTCTTTGAAGCTCTATGAGGAGATGGGCGACAGCGACCGCGCCGCAGGGGTACACGCGGCCTTAGGGGCCAGGCTCTCCGGAATAGGGGACTGGGCCGACCTCAATCGTGCGATTGTCCACTTCAAGGCCGCGGCGTTGGTTCTCGATCAGGGACCGCCGCGACCCTCCCAGGTCACCCTGTACCGCAGTCTTGCCAACGCTGCCCTGGGCTCCGAACGGAAGCAGGACGCGCTGGACGCGTCCTGGCGGGCAATGGAGATCGCAGACCAGCTGGGTACACCGGAGTTGTGGCCGCTCTCCGCATCGATTCACGCGAACGCTTTGTTGGCGAGCGGCAGGTTCTCCGAGGCTCGGGCCCTGCTCCAGCGATCGGCGGAGGTGGCGGAACGAACCAATCAACCTGAAGAGGTAATACGAACGATGAGCTGGCGTGGCCTCGCCAGTCGAGATGTGCTCGACCCCGTAGACGCGAAGGCCTGGTTCAGGCGCGCCGTCGGCGACCCCCACGTTGCTAAACACGAACAGTGGCGAGAGACCCTCGTGCGGAACCTTGGCGTTGCCTGCGTCGCCTCTGGCGATTTGGAAGAGGCACGCCAGCTGTTGGCGGGAGTTGGAGCGGACCCTCTTTTTCACCTGGCGTTGGCGCCGCATGTGGCCTTCGCGGACGGACATTGGAGCCGGGCTCGAGACCTCTGGAGTGAAGTCAAGAACCAGGCGCACGTCTCCGGCAACCGCTGGGACGAGGCCTGGGGCGCGCTCTTGCTCGGCCGGCTCTACCGGGTTTTGGGCGACGGAAAGGAAGCCGAGCACCTGCTTGAGGAAGCGGTGGCAATCTTCGCCGATCAAGACTCACCCCCGGAGGTCTGGGCGCGGACCGACCTTGCGCTCTCGTTCGCGGCGACGGGCCGACCCGGAGAGGCACGTGCCCACCTGGGCCGCTGCCACGAAATCGTCGCAAACGGCGAGGACTGGCGGGGACTGGTTGGGCGAATCGCCCTTGCCGAGGCGGCGGTCGCCGCGGCTGAAGGGAACACCGCAGAAGCAGAGCCGCTGTTCGAGCAGGCCATCGGCGTCTTTCGCCGGTACACGCTCCCCTGGGATGAGGCCGAGGCGCTACATCTCTGGGGAAAGGCACTGCTCAGGAATCGGCGTCGCGGCGCGGCGTTCGAGAAGCTAGCGGCAGCCGTTGAGATTTACCAGCGCCACGGCGCCGGCGACGCCTGGATTGACCGCGTCGAGACCGACAGGCGAAACTTCGAAGGCACCAATCATGCGAGGCCTTCATACCCTGGCGGTCTGACCGCACGTGAGGTGGAAGTGCTGAGGCTCATTGCCCAGGGCAAGAGCAACCGGGAAATCGGCGCCGAGCTGGTCCTGAGCCTGCGTACGGTCGAACGCCACATGGTCAACATCTACGGGAAGCTCGACATTCATTCCAAAGCACAGGCTACTGCTTACGCCTTCAGGCATGAGTTGGCTCCACCCCCGCCGGCTTAGAACTGCGTAGTTTACGCCATACGACGAGCGCCCAAGGGGCGCTCTGTTCGTTTCGAAGATGGGCTGTTTCACGGACGGCGCGCGACTCTTCCTTCCTTAGCCTCCCAGGTACCAGGTGATTTGCCGGGCTTGAGAAATGCGCAGCTCAAGTGCGGCGGACACCTGGGCAAACAGCAGCAACTGAGGGAAAGCAAATGTTGTTCAAGGTTTCAACACACGTAAGGATGGCGTTCATGCTCACGGTGGTCGCCGGGTTCGTAGCCGCGGCGCTCTCAATGAGCCCTGGGGCGGCCTCGGCCGTTAGCGGAGGGAACGGCGAAGCCACCTTCACGAAATGGTTAGTCAACGGTACCGGTGGCATGACAGGCGTCGTCGGCGGCGAAGTCGGCGCTGGCACCTATGCCGGCCAGATCCTTAGTTACGCCGATGACGGCACGACTACGGCGATCGTTGCCGAGTACCACGTCAACGGCGGGAAACACTCGTTCACCGCGACCGTCCACGTGACGCAAAGCGACGCCACCGGGCATGCCACGATCACCGGCGTCGTCACGAGCGGGTGGCTGACAGGCGCGCAAGTGACCGGTGGATACAGGACGCAGGCCACGTGCGATGTAGCAACACCTGGCAACGTACTTGGAACGGTGTGTTTCAAGGGCACGCTCCACATTGATGCAGCTTCCGCGCCCTAGACTGCCGGCCAGCAAGAACACGCGCGCCTCATCCCAGCCGTCGAAGCCACGCAGCTAGAACGGCCCGCCTGCTCTCGCCGGCTTCATGCCGTCGAGAGCCGTACCTCCCGCGTCGCTAGCGCAAGTAATCCAGAGGAGAAATCATGCGCATCCACAGCGTTCGGTTCAACGTCACCACAGCATTTCTTGGCCTCGCGCTGATCGTTGGCGCCGCGGTCCTGAGCCTCGCACAGGGCCCCGGAACCGCGGCGGCTGACGGCGGCACTGCCGATGTCACCTTCACGAAATGGATAACCCAGGCAACGGCCTTTCCGTGGGACATGAAGGGCGTCGTCGGTGGCGATGTCGGCGTGGGCACGTTCACGGGCGAGGTTCTTAGCCTGGTCGATGACGGCACTACGACGAAGCTTGACGCTGTCTACCACATCAACGGCGGGAAACAATCCTTGACCGCGGACCTTCAGGTAACGCAAACCGACGCGACGGGCGCAGCGGTCCTCAGCGGCGTCGTCACTCTTGGGTATCTGAAGGACGCGCAGGTGACGGGAGAGTACAAGACACTGACCACGTGCGACATGCCGACACCCGGGAACGTACTTGCAACGGTCACTCCGGCGGCTAATCCGTGTTTCAAGGGCACACTCCACTTAACCGCGCCCACCGTCACCTTCACGAAATGGGTAACCCAGGCGACGGCCTTTCCGTGGGACATGAAGGGGGTCGTCGGGGGCGATGTCGGCGTGGGCACGTTCACGGGCGAGGTTCTTAGCCTGGCCGATGACGGCACTACGACGAAGCTTCACGCTCTCTACCACATCAACGGCGGGAAACAATCCTTGACCGCGGACCTTCAGGTAGCGCAAATCGACGCGACGGGCGCAGCCGTCCTTAGCGGGGTGGTCACTCTTGGGTATCTGAAGGACGCGCAGGTGACGGGAGAGTACAAGACACTGACCACGTGCGACATGCCGACACCCGGGAACGTACTTGCAACGGT